>JAYQUR010000096.1:0-10767 GCA_038148075.1 Alphaproteobacteria bacterium
GGCCGGACGTGTCGTAGTGCGACCCGTGGCACGGGCAGAACCAGCCGTTGTACTCGCCCTTCGCCTCGCCCTGCGCGGTGCCGAGAGGGATGCAGCCGAGATGGGTGCAGACGCCGACCAGGATGAGCCATTCCGGCTTCTGGGCCCGCGCTTCATCCGTTTCCGGGTCGACGAGATCGCCCTGCGGCACGGCCTTGGCAGCGTCGATTTCGGCCTTGGTCCGGTGCCGGATGAAAACCGGCTTGCCGCGCCATTTGACCTTGATCGCCTGGCCGACCGCGATCTTCGAGATATCGACCTCGATCGAGGCGAGCGCGAGCGTATCCGCCGCCGGGTTCATCTGCTGGATGAAGGGCCAGGCCACCGCTGCGACGCCGACCGCGCCGAGCGCGCCGGTCGCGAGCTGAAGGAAATCGCGACGGGTTTCGCCGTCCTCTCCGCCGTGCGCCGTGGTGCCGTCGGTTTCAGCCATTCTTTCCGATCCTGTATCCGTTAGTCCGCTGACACGTCGTCAATTATCTGGTCGTCGTTTCTGTGAGGGATATCCGCGGGAACGCGGACACCCGAACCCCTTATTCAGAGGCCCGGAACCCGCGACGCTATTGCTAGCACGGGCGCAGATTCGATGCATGCGGCGCGTCGCCGCACGATTTTCCTGCGCATTGCGGGCATGAACCCCCTCCGCGAGCGGTATAATCGAAAAGGCGCGCGCTGCAAAGCCTCGGGTTTCACGCGGACGCGAACAATATTGGAGCCGCGAATGTCGTTATTTCGCAACATATTGCACGTCCAGGTGCGACAACGGCAACTGGCGCCTGGCGAGCACTGATCCTATTTCCGGCCGGTGGAAAGGAACGGGCGCGTCCAGTCATTGTCAGCGGCACCTGGCGTCGCCTTCGACGTTTTCCCTCCGGCGCCTTCCTTATTGCCCGAACCAAAGCGCTTGACCCAGTCGGACGCCTGACTCTCGGCCTTCTCAATATCCGGTTTTTCGAGGCGATCGCGAATTTCCGTCTGGACGTAGCCAGGCACTTCCTTTCCGAAACGGGTGCCAACCGCATTCCATCGAACCGCCGCCATCCGCAGGGCGACCACATACTCGACTTCGACGCCGTTCTCCTGAGCGGCGGTAGCCGCGCCATCGTAATCTGTCGAATGGGCGCTATCCCGAGATGCGTAGATGCTCCCTCCAGGCAGACATTCCTTCACCGTCTCTACCTTTCGGTCATAGGTCTCGCCAAGACGCAAAAGAGGTTCGGATTCCCCGGCCGCGACTCGATCGAGTAGCTCGTGCGCTTCTTCCAACCGCTCCCGCATTACGCTTTCGCAGTCGCTCTTGTTCAGGGTAACGGTCTCGCCCGCCAATGTCTTTGTCGGCGGTTTCCGGGGGTCGCAGGCGGCCGATATCTTTTCGCCCTTGTCCTCGTAGGACGCGAGTTTGCTCGTGAAATACGAAACTTCCTGCCCGTACAAGTCCGCCTGCTGGTGGCCATTGCGGGACGCCGCCGCATACCACGCCTGCGCGTGGTCGAAACGAGTCGGATAACCGCTCTGATAGATGCGCCCTATCTCGACCTGCGCCGCGGCATTTCCAGCGTTCGCGGACTTGCAGAGCCAACCCCACTTGAAGGGGCCGTCCGCCTTTTTGTGAAGCCGGAACTGGGCATCGCGATCGCCGTCGAGCGCTTTCTGCAGATCGACCGCATCCGGCATTTCCCGGCCGAGGAACTGAGCCTTTCCCTGACCGTCGAAAACGACGACCGCCGACTCGACGACCTCGTCCGAACGATAGGAGGCGGCCGTCTGGATCGCGGCGCCGACGAAAACGATCAGCAGATCAGCGACGATATTTCCCGAGCTGGTGAAGGTGGCCGGCCCGCTGTCCCTGAAATACCGGTTGTAGCCTTTGACGTAATTGTAGTCGGCGACCTGCCACGGCCCTTCCTGTCGGAAGGCGCTGGGGGCCCCGAGTGCCTCGTTGAGGACGTCCCGCGAGACTCCGACATAGAGCCCCTCGATTTCGCCCGCTTGGGAGCTCGCAGCGGTTTCCGAGCCGTTTTGCCCGGACGGGTCGTCGACGTCGCTATGGCTCGTTTTCAGATCCTGATTGCAGCCGGTGAGCAGGACCATCGCCCCGGCCACCGCGGAAATTACCGTTCTCGACTTCATTTTTGTCTCAACCGCCTCTTGTACATCGACGACACGCCGCCGATGAACGACAATCTTGGCGGGCAGACCTTCGCCTGTCTACAAGTCACGCGGAACAATCGCGCCGCGGCTATTCGATTCCGTCCGGGCGCGTGGCACACTGATCGCCGAATCATGCGCATCGCCCTCTTTGAGCCCGACATCCCGCAGAACGCGGGCGCGATCTTCCGCCTCGCGGCGTGCCTCGGCGTGCCGGTGGACGTGATCGAGCCGTGCGGGTTCGTGCTCGATGATCGTCGGCTCAAGCGGGTGGCGATGGATTACGGGGCGCTGGCGGAGATCGTACGACACGATTCGTGGCGTGCCTTTGCCGAAAAGCGCGCGCCGGGCCGTGTCGTCCTGCTGACCACGAAGGGCGACGCCGTATATTCGGACTTCGCGTTCGAGACGTCGGATACGCTGCTGCTCGGGCGCGAGAGCGCGGGCGTGCCGGAGGCCGTGCACGCGGCCGCCGACGCGCGACTGATTGTCCCTATGGCGCCGGGCGCGCGATCGCTTAATGTGGTGACGGCGGCAGCGATCGTGCTCGGCGAGGCGCTGCGCCAGACCGGCGGCTTCGACGCCATCAGGGAACAGGCCAAGGAACGGACGGGCGAATGAGCGAAAAGAGCATCGACCAGAAAAAGGAAACGGCCACGGCCTGGTTCGCGGAGCTGCGCGACCGCATGTGCGCCGCCTTCGAGGCGCTGGAGGATGCCGTCGAGGCGCCGAACGACGCGGCGGGCGACGGCGTACCGGGCCGCTTCGAACGCACGGCGTGGGAGCGCGACGGCGGCGGCGGCGGCGTGATGTCGGTGATGAAAGGCCGCGTCTTCGAGAAGGTCGGCGTCAACGTCTCCACGGTCCAAGGCGAGTTCTCGGAAGAATTCCGCAAGCAGATCCCGGGCGCCGAGGAGGACCCGCGCTTCTGGGCATCGGGCATTTCGCTGGTCGCGCACATGCGTTCGCCGCTGGTGCCGGCGGCGCACATGAACACGCGGATGATCGTCACCACGAAAGGCTGGTTCGGCGGCGGCGGGGATCTCACGCCGATGTATCCGGACGACGCCGACACCGAGACGTTTCACGCCGCCTTCCTCGACGCCTGCGACAGGCACGACCCGGCCTACTATCCCAAGTTCAAGGAATGGTGCGACGAGTACTTCTTCCTCAAGCACCGCGACGAGCCGCGCGGCGTCGGCGGCATCTTCTACGACTATGTCGACAGCGGCGACTGGGAGGCGGATTTCGCCTTCACGCAGGACGTGGGCCTCGCCTTCCTCGACGCCTATCCGCGCATCGTCGCGCGGCACATGAACGAGCCGTGGACGCCGGAACAGCGCGAGCATCAGCTGGTGCGGCGCGGCCGCTACGTGGAGTTCAACCTGCTCTACGACCGCGGCACGATCTTCGGTCTGCGCACGGGCGGCAACGTGGAAGCCATTCTCATGTCGATGCCGCCGGAGGTGAAGTGGCCGTGATCCCGGCCGCACCGGCCGTCGCGCCCTTCGGGCTCTCAGGCCTCTCCCGGCACCTATTTTTGTTCGGCGCTTGCTATAAGCGCCGTTCGAGCAATTGCCGCATACATGACGACCAGACGAACGGGATCAAGATGCAGAAAACGCCGGCACGCCTCCTCGCCCTCGTCGCCGCCTTCCTGATCGCCGCCTCGGCAAGCGCACGCGCCGCCGATCTCGACATCAAGGCATTCTTCGGAACGTTCCAGGGCGGCGGCGTCGCCAACGACGCCGACAGTCTCTATTTCGGCGTGACCGCGCGCGACTTCGACGTCCAGATCGCGCCCGCCGGCAACGGTTTCGAGGTCAAGTGGACCAGCGTCATCCGCAGCGGCGGAACGCCGTCGAAGCCGGACGTGCGCCGCAAGACGAGCGCACTGACATTTGCACCGACAAACCGGCCGGGCGTCTGGCGCGCCTCGGACTCGGGCGATCCCGTCGGCGGCAACAATGCGGCCTGGGCGCGAATCGGCGGCAATAAGCTGTCGGTCTATCTGATGGTGGTGCTCGACGACGGACGCTACGAGCTTCAGCAGCACGACCGGACGCTGACCGGTCAGGGCATGGAACTCGTCTTCACGCGGCTGCGCGACGGCGACCAGGTCCGCACCGTCAAGGGGCGCCTGGTAAAGGTCGCGAAATAGCGGGCGCGGCGACGCGCCGTCAGACCAGCCCGAAAAACGGGCTGTCCTCGAGTTTCTCCATAGCGGTCTTCGCCGCATCGTCGCGCAGATGGCGGCGCAACACCTTGTTCGCGGCGTTGCGGGGAAACGTTTCCACGAACATGTAGGCTTTCGGCCTTTTGAAACCGGCAAGCGTGGAGGCGCGGCAGTGCGCGTCGAGCGCCGCCGCGACGTCGGCGGACGGCGCGACGTCCGCCAGGATCACGCAGGCGACGACCATCTGGCCCCATGTCGCGTCGGGAATTCCGATGACGCTCGATTCGGCGACCGCCGCATGGGCGTCGATGACCGCCTCGACCTCCTCGGGATGGATGCTTTCGCCGCCGGACCGGATCATGTCGTCGACGCGGCCGACCAGCGTCACGTCGCCGTCCGCTTCCTGCAGGAAAACGTCGCCCGTGTAGTACCAGCCGTCGCGGAGCTTCTCCGCCGTGGCATCCGGACGGCCGAGATATTCCGTGAACATCGTGTCGACCGTCGAGTCGACGATCAACTCGCCCTCCTCGCCCGCCTCGACGATATCGTCGGGTCCGTCGCCGCCGATCCGCGCGAGCCGCGTCCGCGAGTAGTAGCCCGGCCGCAGCGTCGCATGACGGCCGACCGGGTCCGGATTGTGCAGCGCGCACATGGTTTCGGTCGTGCCGTATATATGACGGATCGCGCCGCCCCATTCGCGGTCTATGCGCTCGAGCAGCGTCGGCTCGATCGAGATACCGCCATAGAGCGCAAGTTCAATCGAGGCGAACTTCTCCGGCGCGTAGTTGGGCGCGGCTGCCATCGCGCCGAACATCGTCGGCACGCAGAATGCGTAGGAAATCCGTTCGCGCTCGACGAGATCCACCAGCGCGACGGGATTGAATTCGGAAACGACGAAGAAGGTCCCGTTGAATGCCAGGGTGACCAGAAACACGCCGTAGAATCCGATCGCGTGGCCAAGCGGCATGCAGCCGAGCGACCGGTTGTGCGTGCCGCAGCGCAGACCGCCATGCGTCGATAGCCAGACGAGCCGGTGCTCGGTCGTCTTGTGGGCGAGGACGACGGCCTTCGGCAGACCTGTCGTGCCGGAGGTGAAAAACAGGAACGCGGTTTCCTCGGTCCCCGGCTGCTCGTAGGGCGGCAGGGCGGCGGCATCGCCCCGGCAACCGGCGAAATCCGTCGAACCGGCAACTTCGCCTCCGGCCGTCCACACCGGCGCGCCCTCGGGCAGCGCCGCCGCGACGGCACCGACCGCATCGGCATCGGGCAGGACGACGGCGGCGCGTATATCGCATGCCTTGCAGAGCTGGGCGATTTCCTCCGGCTTGAGCCGGAAATTCATCAGCGCGGGAACGGCATTGAGACGCATCAGCGCGAGGATAGCGATGCAATGCTCCCACAGGTTGGGCAGCGCCGTCGCGACGCGGCTGCCGCGGCCGATTCCCCGCGCCGCAAATCCGGCCGCGACTGCGTCGATCTCGGCCATTAGTTCCCTGTAGCTCAAGGTCCGTCCGGTCCGGTCGTCGACCAGCGCCGGATGATCGGGCGTCCGTTCCGCCGCGATCCACACCAGTTCGTAACCGGTATGCATGCAGTCCTCCCTGAATGTCGTCGCGATTCCGGCCCGCTCTCCCTCCCGGCCACCCGACGCCAGTATCCTCATGGGCGGCCGGGAGGGAGAGCGGGCCGGCGCGCGGTCGCGTCAACGGATGTTTTCACAGACGCCGCGTCGAATCCAGCGCCGCTCGGCCTTTGCTCGACAGATGCCGCACAGTATGTTTCGCCAAAGGGAGAGAGGCATGGCGAAAAAGAAAACCGCGACCGACGGCCCGAGCCTGAGGAGCTGGATCGGCGAGCTGGAGTCGCTTGGCGAATTGAAGCGCATCGGCGCCCGCGTCGACTGGGACGAGGAAATCGGCGCGGTGACCCGCGCCAACATGGCTCTCGGCGGACCGGCGCTGATCTTCGAGAACATCCGCGACCACAAGGACACGCTGTGCACCCGGCTGATGACGTGCGGCCTGTCGACGCGCGGGCGCACCGCGCTGATGGCGGGCCTGCCGGCCGATACGTCCGACAAGGACCTCGTCCGCCATTTCAAGGATCGCTACCGCGCGCCGGTCGAGCCCGTCGTCGTCGCCGACGGCCCGGTGAAGGCGAACGTGCTGCGCGACAACCAGATAGACCTCGGCCAGTTTCCCGCGCCACGCTGGTACGGCAAGGACGGCGGCCGCTATATCGACACCTATTGCGGCGTCGTAACGAAGGATCCCGAGACCGGACGCGCCAACGTGGGGCTCTATCGCGGCATGGTCGCGGGCCGCAACAAGATCGCCAAGCTGATGCTGCCGACGCAGGGCTGGGGCGGACATTTCGGCAAACACCGCAACACGAAAGAAAAAATGCCGGTCGCCATCGTCCACGGCTGGCACGACGTCCTGCCGTTCTGCGCCGGCAGCCCCTTTCCGCGGCGCATCTGCGAATGGGACATGATGGGCTCGATCCTCGGCGCACCGGTGGAGCTCGTGAAGTGCGAGACGAGCGACCTCGAAGTGCCGGCCAACGCGGAATTCGTGATCGAGGGCTTCATCGACCCCGACCCAGACACATTCGTCATGGAAGGCCCGTTCGCCGACTATCCGGGCCATGAGGGCGGCAAGCCCTCGCCCAAGCCGGTCGTCCAGATCGAATGCATCACGCACCGCGACGATCCGATCATGCGCGGCGCGCTCGAGGGCGCGCGGCCCGGCTTCCCGAGCGAGGATTCGACGCTCTGCGCCTATTCCTGGTCGGCGATCGCCTGGAACATGCTGGAGGACGCGGGCGTCGACGGCGTCCTCGACGTGTGGATGCCGCCCGTCGTCACCGGCATGAACATCGTCGTCCAGATCCAGAAACGGTATCACGGCCACGCCCAGCAGATCGCCAACGTGCTGTGGGGCACCTCGGCAGGCCAGTGGTTCTTCAAGAACGTGATGGTCGTCGAGGAGGACATCGACCTCCGCGACTGGGAAGCGCGCGAATGGGCGATGGCCTTCCGCGTGAACGCGAGCGAGAACGGCGTGCTGACGTTCGGCCCGACGTTCGGCTCGGTGCTCGATCCGTCGACGCGGCCGGAATACGCCAACATCCAGAAATACGGCACCGCGCGCTGGACGCGCGTGCTGATCGACGCGACCCGCAACTGGACGTTCGAGCGCAATCCCGACTGGAACGGCAGGCGCATGTCGCCGATCGCGTCGATGGACCCGGAACTGGAACGCAAGATCGCGGAAAAGTGGGACGATTACGGGATCGGCGTCGACTATCTCGACGACGAGATGCGCGAGCGCCTCACTCTCGAGAAGCTGCGGCAGCGGTTCCCCGACGTCTGAGCGGGACGATCAGGCCCCGAGCACGCCGTCCGAAACCAGCCTGCGGATCGTGTCGAGCGTCGACTGCACGGCCTTGAGGTACGTGCCCTCCATGCTCGCGGCGTAGGCCGCCTCCTCGGCACTGCCGTCCTCCATGTCCTCGCGGCTCAGCGTGAAGCTGAACTTGAGCGACAGATTGCCGTCGCCGTCCTCGAGAATCTCGTTGAGGATCGTGCCGCGTTCGATGCCGTCTAGCCGCTCGAATTCGACCGTGTGCTCGGGATGGAACGTGATCCGCTCGTGCATCGTCTCTCCGGCTATCCTGATCTCCCGGACCAGCCATCCGTCGCCGCGTTCCCGAACGTCGCAGGCTTCCATCACCGGGACGAACGGCCGCGCGTCCTCCGCCTTCATCACCAGGCCGCGCCAGACGGCAGACCGGTCGAGCGGCGGTTCGCCGGGGCCAATACAGCCGTTGACGGAAACCGTCTTGTCTACGCTGAACATCGCTTCCTCCCCCGATTGTGTTTGACGGCGATTACAGGTGCGTCTTGCCGGCCCGGAGTCCCGCGTACCGGTACTCGCCGACGTTCCAGTCGACGATGTCCCAATAGGCGGGAAACGCGGGCCGGCCCGTTCCGTGATCCCACAGGTCGCAGATCAGGATACCCGGTTTGGCGATCGGCAGGACGCTGCCGTTGCCGGGCAGCGCGACGATCTCCAGATCGCCGGTCAGCGGCTTCGACAGGCTGAGGAAAATCCAGCCCTCGACGCCGAGTCCGGCCGCTGCCGCCTCGAAAGCCGCCTTGAACCCGGCGAACGAGCCGTACGCCTTGTCGATCTCGGCCGCCAGCTCGCCGACGGGTTCGCGCGGTCCCGCGGGACCCAGCACCTTCCACAGGAACTGGTGGTTCGCATGGCCGCCCGCAAGATGGGCGACCTGCTGGCGGATGGGCCTGGGCACGTCGTCGATGCCGCGCAGCAGCTCCTCGACGGTCTTGCCGGCCAGCGCCGGGTTGTCGGCGATCAGGGCATTGAGCGCATCGATGTAGGCCTGGTGCACGACCTCGCGGTGCCGCTTCGCATCGGCCGCGGGAACGTGCGGTTCCAGAGCGTCGTACGTCCAGTCGACGGGGTTCAGGATGTAACTCACCGCCCGGTCCTCCCGCCCGCTTCCTACCGCCGCCGCGCGAGCAGCCGCAGCCGATCGAGGCAGGCCTCGCGATCCGGCTGGAAAGCGCGTTCCATCCACCATTCCTCGATCGCTTCCAGCAACTCGCCGACGGCAGGGCCTTCGGGCACGTCGAGGGCAATGACGTCCCCGCCGGTGACGGGAAGTTCCGGCTGTTCCCAGGACTGGGCGTAGTCCAGGATCTTCTTCCAGCCGTCCGCCGTCCGCATCGCACCGGCGCGGTCCCGGACGATCGCATCCGACCAGTCGAGCAGAAGCAGGTCGCGGAAATGTCGCGTCCGCACACGATAGAGCGAGCGCCGGAGCGCCGCCTCGGACATACCGGGGTTGCACTGGCCGCGATTGGCGGTCAGCGAATCCAGCCGGTCCGTATCGATGCGCCCGAGCCGCAGCCGCGCAGCCACCTGCGACGCTTCGCGCCGCGTCGGTTCGATGAGCGCTGCCAGCCGCCGGATCGAATCCGCCTCGAACCCGATCATCCCCTCCAGCGCCGCGAGCGCGGTAAGCCGGTCTATCTTCCGGCCGATGGGAATCAGGCGACCCAGAACGCCCGCCTTCTCCATCATCCCGAAAACCGTACCCGGCGGATCGATCAGCAGGATGCGCGACAGCTCGAGCCAGATCCGCTCGCCCGACAGACCGTCGATCTGCGCGGCGGCGGCGCGGCAGGCGGCCAGCGCCTCCTCGTCGGGCGCGCCCGACGCATACCCGGCGTGGAAGCGGAAGAACCGCAGGATACGGAGATAATCCTCCGAGACGCGCTCGGTCGCGGAGCCGATAAAGCGCACCCTGCCGGCCTCCAGATCGGCGAGGCCGTCGACATAGTCGTAGACGGTGCCGTCTGCATCGGCCGACAGCGCGTTGATCGTGAAGTCGCGGCGCGCCGCATCTTCCGCCCAGTCCGTCGTGAAACTGACGACGGCGCGTCGGCCGTCGGTCTCGATATCGCGCCGCAGCGTGGTGATCTGGTACGGATGGTCGCCGACTATCGCCGTGATCGTCCCGTGCTCGATGCCGGTGGGCTCGGTGCGAATGCCGGCGCCGCCGAGAATTTCGACGACGCGCTCCGGCTCGGCGTCGGTCGCAAGATCGATGTCGCTTACAGGGCGGCCCACGATGGCGTCCCGGACGCACCCCCCGATGAAACGAACTCCCGCGCCTTTGTCGGAGAGGGCGGCAAACACCGAGACCGCAGCCTCCGACGCCATCCAGTCGGTCGGCTCGATCCGCTTCTGCGACGTCATTGGTAGCCCTGTCCGGACCTTCGCTCCTGCTCGTAACGCTCCTCGGGTATCGGCTGATAAGGATCCTGACCGATCGCGTAGTGCGCGACCAGAAATCCGCCGACGGACAGGATCAGCAGGACGAAGGCGGCGATCAGCAGCTTGCCGCGCGGCGCGTCCACGATACTGGGCGCGACCTGGTCTCCGGTCGCGGGATCGATCTTCGGCGGTTCGAGGAAAATCTTCCAGCAGTACCAGGCGACATACGGCGCGACGAGCGGCAAAACGATGACTAGCAGGAGACGGATCATCGCGCGGCCAACGTGTTGCTCAGTGCGACCAGGAGGCGCGCCGTCAGCCCCCAGATATAGAAATCGCGATAGGGCATGACGAAGAACTCGCGTTCCACGCCGCGTATCAGCCGCGTTTCCGTCTTGTGGTTGGCGGGATCGAGAACGAACGAAAGAGGCACTTCGAAGATGGTTTCCACCTCGCCCGGGTCCGGCGTCAACGCCATGTTCGGCCGGACCAGCCCGACAACGGGCGTCACGTGGAAGCCGCTGCCGGTCGTCCGGCGGCCGAGGCGGCCGACGACCTCGATCGCGTCGCGCGCGAGGCCGATCTCCTCCTCCGTCT
>JAYQUR010000097.1:0-10514 GCA_038148075.1 Alphaproteobacteria bacterium
GGTCGGAGGCGTAGTCGTTGGGCTTGAGCGCTTCGACGGGAGTTTCGACGTTCATGTGATTATCCCTCCACCCGCGAACGGATTTCCTTCTCCAGCGTCGACACCTTGAAGGGCTGGCCGGAGATCTGGGTGATGCTTTCCGCGGGCACGAGATACTTGCCGCGCAGGACGTGGACGAGCTGGCCGTTGTTCATTTCCGGCACCATGACCTTGTCGAAGCCGGCGAGAAGATCGCCGAGGTTCTTCGGGAAGGGATGGATGTGGCGGATATGGATGTGCGAGACGTCGAGCCCGTCCTTGATGCAGCGGCCGACGGCCTGGTTGATGGCGCCGAAGGTGGAGCCCCAGCCGACGACGGCGAGCTTGCCGGTCTCCTTGCCGAGCGCGACCTTCTGGTCCGGGATGTCGTCGGCGATGCCGTCGATCTTCGCGGCGCGCACCTTGGTCATCCGGTGATGGTTGGCGCTGTCGTAGGAGATGTGGCCCGAGTCGTAGTCCTTCTCGATGCCGCCGATGCGGTGCATCAGGCCGGGCGTGCCGGGGATTGCCCAGTTGCGGGCGAGGGTCTTCTCGTCGCGCAGGTAGGGGTGGAAGCCCTCGGGGTCGGTGCGGAACTCGACCTTGAAGTCGGGCACGTCGTCGGCGTCCGGGATCTGCCACGGCTCGGCCGCGTTGGCGAGATAGCCGTCGGTCAGCAGGATCACCGGCGTCATGTACTTGGTCGCGAGGCGCACCGCCTCGATCGCCGTCTCGTAGCAGTCGCCCGCCGTGCACGACGCGACCACCGGCAGCGGCGTGTCGGCATTGCGGCCGAAGACCGCCTGGTTGAGGTCGGACTGTTCGGTCTTGGTCGGAAGGCCCGTGGACGGACCGCCGCGCTGGACGTTGACGATCACCAGCGGCAGCTCGGTGACGAGCGCGAGGCCGATCGCCTCGGTCTTGAGCGCGACGCCCGGGCCCGACGACGACGTGACGCCGAGGTTGCCGGCGTAGGACGCGCCGATGGCCGAGCAGACGGCCGCGATCTCGTCTTCCGCCTGGAAGGTCGTGACGCCGTACTGCTTGAGGTTGGTCAGTGTGTGCAGGAGCGCCGAGGCCGGCGTGATCGGGTAGGAGCCGAGGAACAGGTTGAGGCCCGCCTTGTGCGCGCCCGTCACCAGGCCCCACGCGACGGCTTCCGTGCCGGTGACCGCGCGGTAGACGCCCGGCTGCACGTTGGCCTTCGGCACGACGTAGGCTTCGACGCCCGACGGCAGCTCGACCGTCTCGCCGTAGGCATGGCCGGCGTTCAGCGCCGCGATGTTGGCGGCGGCGATGTTCGGCACCTTGGCGAAGCGCGTGTTGACCCAGTCGACCGTCGGCTGGCGGTCGCGGTTGTACATCCAGCACATGAGGCCGAGCGCCCAGAAGTTCTTGCAGCGCGTCGCTTCCTTCGAGCTGACGCCGCAGTCGGCCACGGCCGCGTTGGTCAGCTTGTTGATCTCGACCTCGATGACGATGTGGTTGTCCAGCGTCCCGTCCTCGAGCGGGTTCGATGCGTAGCCGGCGCGCGCGATGTTGCGGTCGGTGAAGGCGTCGACGTTGACGATCACCGTGCCGCCCTTCGGCACGTCCTTCAGATGCACCTTCAGCGCCGCCGGATTCATGGCGACCAGCACGTCGGGATCGTCGCCCGGCGTCTGGATGTCGTAGGACGCGAAGTTGATCTGGAAGGCCGAGACGCCGAACGTCGTGCCGGCCGGCGCGCGAATCTCCGCCGGGAAGTCCGGGAAGGTTGCGAGGTCGTTGCCCATCAGGGCGGTCGACTGCGTGAACTGCGTGCCGGTCAGCTGCATGCCGTCGCCGGAATCTCCGGCGAAACGGATGACGACCGAATCTAGAGCTTTGCGCTCCCCGCTATCGGAGGAGGCGACATTTGTTGCCATGGATCCTGTCCGAAATTTTATATGTGTACGAACTAACTATGGTGACGTTTCATCCCCGTCAAGCAACGTTGGCGCGCTCCCGCTTTTTTATGCCGTCCCATCGGTGGGACGGTGTGGAGCTTCATGCTGCAAGCCGCGCTTTATAACATGGCTGACGAGTCTTTCACCCCCAAATCGTTGTGAGTTGCCGCACCGGTTTTTGCCGCGAATTCATGCGCGGACGAACCGCGAAACGGCGCTTGACAACGCGGCGTTTGTAACCGAATAATTGTATGTATACAAACAAATTGTGACGCGCCAACGCGTCGTCGACAAGAGGCAGGGGAAGCGCCGCCGATGAGTTCCTACCTGAGACCGACCGACCTGTCCGAGGCGTTGCGCGCGCTGGCGGACGGAACGCCTACCATCGTCGCCGGCGGCACGGATTTCTATCCCGCGCGCGTCGGCAAGCCGGTCGACGAGGATATCCTCGACGTCACCGCGATCTCCGGCCTTCGCGGTATCGAGAAGAGAGAGGATTACTGGTTCGTCGGCGCGACGACGACATGGACCGATCTGGTTCGCGCCGACCTGCCGGACTGGTTCCGCGCCTGGAAGCAGGCGGCGCGCGAGGTCGGCGGCGTCCAGATCCAGAACGCGGGCACGATGGTCGGCAATGTCTGCAACGCCTCGCCCGCGGCCGACGGCACGCCCTGCCTCGTCGCGATGGACGCCTCGGTGCGGCTCGCCTCGCTCGAGGGCGAGCGCGACGTTCCGGTTTCCGAGTTCGTGACTGGCAACCGCAGGACCAAGCGCCGCCCCGACGAGATGGTGCTCGGCCTCGTGATCCCGGATATCGGGGCGGATGCGACGAGCACCTTCCTCAAGCTCGGCGCGCGCAAGTATCTCGTGATCTCCATCGCCATGATCGCGGCGATCCTGGAACCGGCCGCGGACGGCACCGTCGCGCGCTGCCGCATCGCCGTCGGCTCTTGCTCGGAGGTCGCAAAACGCCTGCCGGAACTCGAGGCGGCGCTGGCCGGCCGGAAGATTGACGGCGGGCTTGCGGGCCTCGTTACCGCCGATCATCTCGCCGCGCTGTCGCCGATCGACGATGTGCGCGGCACCGGCGACTATCGCCGCGACGCCGCGCTGACGCTGGTGCGCCGCGCGCTCGCCGAACTCACGGAAAGATAGAGGCTGGCATGAGCATTTCCTTCACTCTCAACGGCAAGTCCGTCTCGACCGCCGCCGCCCCCGTCCGGCGTCTCGCCCACGTGCTGCGCGACGATCTCGGCTACACCGGCACCAAGATAGGCTGCGATGCGGGCGACTGCGGCGCCTGTACGATCCTGCTCGACGGCGAGCAGGTCTGTTCCTGCATGGTGCCGGTCGCCCAGGCCGAGGGCTGCGATATCGTCACCGTCGAGGGACTGGCCGGCTCGGACGGCAGGCTCACCGACCTGCAGCAGGCGTTCCACGAATACGGTGCGGCGCAGTGCGGTATCTGCACGCCCGGCATGCTGATGGCCGCCGCCGACCTGTTCAAGCGCAACGGTACGCCGAGCGAGGACGACATTCTCGATGCGATGGGCGGCGTGCTGTGCCGCTGCACCGGCTATCGCAAGATCGTCGATGCGGTGAAGCACGTGGTCCAGCCCAACGGCGTCGATTTCGTCAATCCGGAGGCGGGTGCGGCGATGGGCGCCCGCGCGCTCAAGACCGACGGGCTGCAGAAGCTCGACGGCAGCGAGATCTACGGCGCCGACCGCGCGCCCGCCGACGCGCTGTGGCTCAGGACCGTACGCTCGCCGCACGCGAGCGCGACCTTCACGCTCGGCGACTGTTCCGCGCTGCACGCGAAACATCCCGGTCTCGTCCGCGTCTTTTCGGCGGCCGACGTCACCGGCAAGAACGGCTACGGCGTCTATCCGCAAGTGAAGGACCAGCCCGGCTTCGCCGACGGCGAAGTGCGCTTCAAGGGCGAGACGGTGGTCGCCTTGGTCGGCAGCTACGACGCGGTCTACGGCATCCGTGACGAGGAAGTGCCGATCGTCTACGAGGTCCGCGAGCCGATCTTCGGGTTCGACGCCGCGCTCGCCGAAAACGCGCACCGGATCCACGCCGAGCATGAAAACAATATCCTCGCCCACGGCTACGTGAAGAAGGGCGAGGCGGCCGAGGCG
Organism: Alphaproteobacteria bacterium; assembly: GCA_038148075.1. Lineage (GTDB taxonomy): Bacteria > Pseudomonadota > Alphaproteobacteria > MPNO01 > UBA830 > JAYQUR01. The sequence continues at coordinate 4,091 of JAYQUR010000097.1, forward strand.
ATGAAGGATGCCGAAATCGTCGTCGAGGACAGCTTCGCCACCGGCTTCGTCGAGCACGCCTATATAGAACCCGAGGCCGGCTGGGCGCGCCGCGTCGGCGACCGGCTGGAGATGACGGTCTCCACCCAGGCTCCCTACATGGACCGCGACGAGGTCGCCTCGATCCTCGGCATAGCGAACGAGGCGGTGCGCATCATCCCGACGGCCTGCGGCGGCGGATTCGGCGGCAAGCTCGACCTCGGCGTCCACCCGGCGCTCGCAGTCGCGGCGTGGCATCTCGACCGGCCGGTGCGCTGCACCTGGAACCGCATCGAATCCATGGCCGCCTCGACCAAGCGCCACCCGTCGCGCATCACTGCGCGCTACGGCTGCACGAAGGACGGCGATCTGGTCGCCTACGAGATGACCGGCGACTTCAACACCGGCGCCTACGTCTCCTGGGGCCTGACGGTGAAGGACCGCGTGCCGGTGCACGCGACCGGCCCTTATTACGTGCCGCACGTCGAGGCGAAGACGCGCGCCGTCTTCACGAACGAGACGCCGGCGGGCGCATTCCGCGGCTTCGGCATTCCGCAGGCCGCGATCGCGCACGACACGCTGATGGACATGATGGCCGAGAAGATCGGCATGGACCCGCTTGAATTCCGGCTCAGGAACGCCATCCGCAAGGGCCAGGAGACGGCGACCGGCCAGCGTCTCGACTATTCGGCCGGTCTCGACCAGTGTCTAGAGGCGCTGCGCGCACCGTGGCAGAAGGCGCGCGCCGCCGCCGAAGACTTCAACGCCGGATCCGACGGCGTGAAGCGGCGCGGCGTCGGCATCGGCTGCATGTGGTACGGCTGCGGCAACACTTCGCTGTCGAACCCGTCGACGATGCAGATCGGCCTCGCGGCCGACGGCACGGTGACGCTCTATTCCGGCGCGCAGGATATCGGCCAGGGCACCAACACGACGATGGTGCAGGTCGCGGCGGACGGGCTCGGCATTCGCATGGACAAGGTGAAACTGGTCTGGGGCGACACCGATCGCACGGAAGACGCGGGCAAGAGCTCGGCATCGCGCCAGGCCTATGTCTCCGGCCGCGCGGCGATGATGGCGGGCGAGGATCTGCGGGCGCAGATCCTGCGGCTGGCGAATGTCGGAGACGGCGCCGAAATCGAATTCGGCGCGGGCAAGTTGATCGTCCGCGACGGCGACGCGGTGCGCGAGATCGATCTCTCGGAACTGCCCGCCGACAAGAAGGAAGGAAACGTCCTTCTCGGCCAGGCGACGTTCGACCCGCCGGCGACGCCGCTCGACGAGACCGGTCAGGGCAATCCCTACGGCACCTACGCCTTCGGCGCGCAGGTCGCGGAGGTCGAGGTCGATACCGAGCTCGGCACCGTGAAGGTGCTGCATGTCTGGGCCGCGCACGACGTCGGCGCGTCGATCAACCCGCTGCAGCTCGAAGGCCAGGTGCACGGCGGCGTCGCACAGGGGCTCGGCCTCGCGCTGATGGAGGAATATTTCCCCGGCCGCACCGAGAACCTGCACGACTACCTGATCCCGACGTTCGGCGACGTGCCGCCGATCGACGTCTACCTGATCGAGGATCCGGAACCGACGGGGCCGTACGGCGCCAAGGGCATCGGAGAGCCGGCGCTCATCCCGACGCCGCCCGCCATCTTCGGCGCCATCTATCACGCGACCGGCGTGCGCATGAAGCGCGCCCCGGCGACACCGGACCGTGTCCGTGCGGCGATCCTCGCCGCTAAAGGAGGAAAGTCATGAGCGAACAGGCGAACCAGACGGCAAAAGGCGGCAAGGACGACGGACTCGTCACCTGCGACGCGTGCCCGGTGCTGTGCCGTATCCGGCCCGGCAAGACCGGCGCCTGCGACCGCTACGGCAATGTCGAGGGTACGCTGACGCGGATGGACCCGCTGATCGTCACGCAGCAGATCGCGGACGAGAACGGCGAGCTGGTACCGTTCCTGCCAGAGCAGGAGGACTGGGACGGGTCGCTCAATTTCCAGTCGCCCTCGTTTGTCACGGGCATTGGCTCGACAACGACCTACCCGGACTACAAGCCGGCGCCGTTCATCGTCTCGTCCGAGCACCATGGAGTCGACATGATCACCGTCGTCTCCGAGGGCGTGTTCAGCTATTGCGGCGTCAAGGTGAAGATCGACACCGACCGTTTCATCGGTCCGGAGGCGGCGCCGGTTCGCGTCGGCGGCGAACAGATCGGTCACGTGACGACCGCCGAATACGGTTCGCAGATGCTCGCGCTCGGCGGTGTTCACCACCTGACGGGCGGCAGCAAGAAAGAAGGCAACGCAACCTGCCAGGTGATGCTCGAACTCTGCAACAAGCACGAGATCGAGATGACCATCGACGGTGGCGCGACGCTCCGCGTGCAGGCAGGCCGCCCCCCCGTCATTGACGGCGAGCAGGAGGAACGCATGCGCGTCGGCTGCGGTTCGGCGACCATCGGCATGTTCGCGCTACAGTGGCACGGCCATGCGGACGAGGTGATCGTCGTGGACGATCACATCACGGGCGTGCTGACCGAACATCAGTCCGGCAAGCTCCTCGACATGCCGCCTGCCGGCATCCGGGTCAGGGGCCGCCGGTCCACGCCCGGCCGTTATTTCCAGGTCGCGGAGCCCGGCAGCGGCTGGGGCGGTACAGACATCACGGAGCCGCTTTCCATCATCGAGAAGATCGATCCCGAGACCGCCTGGCCGGGACTGCGGCTTCTCATGGTCAGCACGACCGGCGAGGAGCACGCCTACTTCGTCCTCGACGACGATCTGAAGCCGGTGCCGGCGGAGATGCCGGCGCCGCTCCAGGTCTCCGTCGACCGGATTGCCGAGAATTGCGAACCGGCGCTCGCAACGGTCCTGTTCATGGGCGGCGCAGGCGGCTCGCTCCGCGCCGGCGTAACCGTAAACCCGGTGCTTCTTACCCGATCCGTCCGGGAGTTGAGGACGCGGGTAACCTGCGGCGGGGCGCCGGTCTATGTGTGGCCGGGCGGGGGGATCACGCTGATGGTCGACGTCACGCGGATGCCCGACAATTCGTTCGGCTACGTGCCGACGCCGGCGCTGGTCGCGCCCATCGAGTTCAGCATGCCGCGTGTGGAATACATCGCGCTCGGCGGCTACGAGGATCACATCCGTACGCTGGACGAAGCGCTGCGGTCCGGAATTCACGGCGTGAAGCCGCTGGCGTGGCAGGGCAACAACCCGTGGCCGCTGGCCGAGCGGATGGCGCTCGAGGATACCTGAGCGCCAGGCCATGTCCGATCCCCAGGCAGCTTTGCTGCCCGACGGCCGCAGGCTGCACCTGCAACACGGGCCGATCGACCTCGTGATCGAGGCGGTCGGCGCGCGCGAAGAGGTGGGGGCTGCGTACCGGCAGGCGCGGGACCGGTTCCGGACGGTGCTGTCGGAACTCGTCGAAGAACTCGACCTGTTGCGCGCGCCCGTCGGAGAAACGCGACCGAACCCGGAGGGCCCGGTCGCCCGCAGGATGATCGACGCCGTCTGGCCGCATGGAGAGACATTCGTCACGCCGATGGCGGCGGTTGCGGGCGCGGTCGCCGACGAGATTGCGGACGCGCTGGTCGCCGGCCGCGACCTGGAAAAAGCCTACGTAAACAACTCGGGCGATATTGCCGTCAGGCTGTCGCCCGGCGCGGAGTTACGGCTCGGCATCGTGGGAGAGCTGTTCCGCCCGACGATCGACGGCACCGCGCTCCTGACCTTCGACCGGCCGGTGCGCGGCGTCGCCACCAGCGGCTGGCAGGGGAGAAGCTGGTCGTTCGGCATCGCCGACGCGGTGACGGTGATTGCCCCGACGGCGGCTGCCGCGGACGTCGCGGCGACGCTGATCGGTAATGCGGTCGATGTCGATCACCCGGCCGTCGAACGCGCCCCGGCAAGCTCGCTCGACGACCAGACCGATCTCGGCGACCGGCCGGTCACGGTCGGGGTCGGCGAACTGGATGCGACTGCCCGGCGGGCGGCGCTCGATGCCGGAGAAGCGGCGGCGGAGAAAATGATCCGACGCGGGCTCGTCGTCGGCGTCGTACTGACACTGCAGCAGGACATGCGGGCGATCGGGGATGTGCCGGCGGCTCTTCCCGCAACCGCTTGAGAATTCAAACGGAGGAAACAGAGATGGACGACGCGCGTATTTCGGTGGAGACGACTCCCGACGGAGATTTCGGGGACCTCGTGAAGGTCCGGAAGTTCGTGATGCATATCGAAGAGGTGCTGCACGAATTCGGCCCGCCTGCGAAGGTGCCCCAGTTCAAGGGCTACATCGCGGCCGTGGCGCACAACCCGTATGCCGGACGCTACGTCGAGGACATCCTGCCGCTGATGGAGCAACTCAAGCCGATGGGCATCGCGATGGCGCAGAAGCTGATGGCCGTGCTCGGCGGGCCGGACAAGATTGTCGCCTACGGCAAGGCGGCCATCGTCGGTGAGGCGGGCGAGCTGGAGCACGCGGCGCTATGGCACGAACCGGGCGGTTACGGCATGCGTCAGCTGATGGAGAAATCGGCCGCCATCGTGCCGTCGACGAAGAAGGTCGGCGGTCCCGGCTGCACCATCGACGTGCCGATAGCGCACGCGAATGCGGCCTATGTGCGCTCCCACTTCGATACTGTCGTCTGCTCGATCAACGACGCGCCGCGGGCGAACGAGATCGTCTGGATCCAGTCGATGTCGACGGCGCCGCGCATCTATTCGCGCTCGGGCGGCCTCAAGGACGAGGATACGATCGGCGAAGACGGACTGCGGTAGGAAGAAGCTTTACTTGCCGCGCCCGCGAAACAGCGTTTCCCCGAAGGCGACGCTGCCGTCGGGCGCGGTCTTTTTGTCGATGAAGCAGACATAATAGGTGAGGTCGGGCTGTCCGGCCGCCGCCGCGTCGAACAGCGCCGTCCACCAGTCGGTCGGCATCAGCGTGCAGTGCGCGTTCTCGCCGTTCGGCATTGTTTTCACGGCGGGATACAGCGCGACCGACAGGAAGACGAATTTTTTCGCGTACCCGAAAATCTCGGAGAGGATCCACGGCAGGTCCTCTTCGGGACAGTGTTCCATCACGTCGGTACAGATCACGCCGTCGAACGTTCCGGACGGAAGCTGGGCGAACTCGGCGTAACCCGGGTCGTAACAGGTGATCGCGTCGACGTTCCACAGTTCCTGGACGCTGTCGAAAACGGAACCGTCGGCAAATTCCATGCGGAACGGCTTGTATTGCCGTCCCTTGCCCGATCCGTAATCGAGCAGCGTCTTCGCGCCGTGCTCGCGGGCGATCTGCGCGATCTTCGGTGCGTGGGCGGGAAGGCTGCGCCCGTCGAACGTCGCCTCGGCGTCGATCCCGAGGTCGGGTTCGCCTTCGCGGTGCAGTTTCCCGTACAAGTCGAGCAGGGCGCGATAGCGCGGGCTCGGGCTTGTCCGGCTGTAAGTCATGGTGGTTCGGCCGTTTCAGACGGATAGTTCGACGACGACCTCGCCGATGCCGGCGAAGCGCGCGACGACCCGCTGGCCGGGCTGGGCGAGGGAAGGGACGGCCGCCGCGCCGGTCGTCACGAACTGGCCGGCCTCGAGTGCGATGCCGCGGTCGGCGAAGTCGTTGGCGAGCGCGACGAGGACCTCGACCGGGCGGCAGCGTGCGTCGCCTTCGAAGGCCGAACCCTTGAGCTCGTCGTCCACGAACAGCTCGACGGCGAGCGTGTTCAGGTCGCGGTCGCGCCAGTCGGTTATCCCGGGACCCGCGATGAAGGATTGCGCCGCAAAGCTGTCTGCAACGATGGACGGCAGGCCGGCGCCGAGCCCGTCGCGAAACCGGACGTCGGCGCCCTCGATGGCGATATGCGCGGTCGCGACGGCGTCGAGGACCTCATCCGCCGAATAGCCGCCGCTGCGCGCCGGCAGGTCGGCGCCGAGCCGGAACGCGACCTCGGCTTCCATCAGCGGCTGCGTGAACATGCGGCCCGGCAGCTCCGTCGGCGACTCGTGGATCATGCCCTCGAAGAAGCGCCCCCAGGGCGGCGACGCAAGACCGAACTCCGTCATCTGCGCGGGCGACGAGAACCCCGCCTTCCAGGCGACGGTCCGCCGTCCCAACCGGCCGGCGATCTCTTCCGAGATGCGCATGCCGTCGGCGATGGTGGCGGGACGGAATGTCTCCGGGATGGCGCCGAACGGCTCGCCGGACGCGCGCGCGCTCAGCAGCCAGGAGGCCGCTTCCTCGATCTTGGCTTCGTTCAACGCCATCGTGCTTTTCCTAAGAAGGTCAGGCGCCGTTGAGGGCCTGCCAGATGCGGTTGGGCGTGGTCGGGATTCCGAGCTCGCGACCGCCGTTACCGTCCAGCGCGTCCATGATGGCGTTGTAGATTACCGGGTACGAGCCGCCGTTGCCGGCT
>JAYQUR010000098.1:0-10491 GCA_038148075.1 Alphaproteobacteria bacterium
GATACGGTCCGCCGCCAGCGCCTCGTCGCGGCGGCGGCGGACCTCGGCGACCGGCGCGACGGGCAGGCGGTCGGCCAGTTCCGGATGCAGCCGCCGTTCCTCCTCGAAAACCCGATTGGCCGCGTTCAGGTGGCCGGTCATCTAGTCGAGGATCGCGACCGCACCGATGCGCCTGGCTTCCGCGAAGACTCGAAGCGAATGGGTGTCGCAGGAAATCACCGCGCGGGGGCGCAGTCGCCGGATGCGACGCGCGGCGCGGCGGTCGATGCAGCGATTCCGCCACCGGATGAGCGTCGGTTGCAGGCGGGGAAACCGGACCTCCAGCGCCATGATCGCTTCGAGAAAGAAGGATCGTTCCACCGCCGCTGTGTCGAGTTCGGGATCCTGCCGCCGCCGGAGCCGGTCGAGGACGCCGCGCGCCCCGAAAAACCGGAGCAGACGTTCCGGCAGGCCGCTTTCCTTGTAGTAATAGCCCGCGAGATAGCGGCAGTCGTATCCCGCCTTGCGAATCGCGACGACCGTGTCGTAGATGCGCGCCGCTCCATGATGGACGTAAACGATATCGGGGCTATTCGGCATCGGCCCGACCCTTGCCGCGATAGCGCGTCAGCGCCTCTCGGAAGACATCGAAATCGTCGACCCTGAACCGCGCGATCGCGGCGATGTCGAACGGATGATCGCGCGCGATCATCCAGACGCAAACGACGACCGGTGCGCTGTAGGCGATGAGCTGGGCTACAGCCGCACCGGTAATGCCGAACAGAGGCACGAGTACCGCAAGCGCGGCCGCCGTGACCGCGACCCCGATCGCCTCCATCCGCGCGACGATCATCATGCGGTTCCCTGCCCGCAGATAGGTAGCGAGCAGCACGCGGAAGACGTAGGCGACCGACGTCAACAGGAGGATGCGGGCGATGTCGGCGGCCGGCAGGAAGGCGCCGCCGAACAGCAGGCGAATAAACTCCGGCGCGATGACGATCAGGATCGCGACCGCCGGCATGACGAGCCAGAGCGTCGCGCGCAGGTACCGTCCGAGCACGTATTGCCGGCCGGTGTCGTCCTGCTGTGCCGCCATCTTGGGGAATGCGAGCAGGTCGGTCGTCGCCGTTATCAGCATCGGGATGCCGGCCACCGTCACCGCTATGACGTAGAGGCCGAGATCGGATACCGCCAGCGTGACGGAGATAAGAAGCTGGTCGAGCCGCCGGTTGGCGATGGCGAGCACATTGCCGACATGCGAGCGGAAACCGTAGACGAACAGCCCGCGGATGGTCTCGAGGCGGGCGTGCAGCCCGATCCATCCGAGCCTTGCTGCCAGTACCAGCGCAACGGCGCCGGTAGCGGCGTTTGCCGCCATGAACGCCCAGGCGAAGCCGGTGACGCCGATGCCGTCGGTCGCGATCATCGCGACGATGAAGACGAGGTACAAGAGATGGACGATGGTTCGCAGTACGTTGAAGGTCCCGAAGCGCTGCTCGCCCTGGAACTGCGAGATGAGCGATTGCGCATATATATGAATCGCAGGCATCGCCACGAAGATCCACGCCATCGCGACGATCTCCGGGCGCTGGTCGCCGTAAATCGGGAGTATGGCGAGGGGCTTAGGCGGCCACCGGTAGCGGGCAGAGGAGCGCGCTCAGCCACACGGTGGCGGCGAATATCTCGCGCGATCCGACGTCGCCCCGCGCGCTGCGATAGGCGACCGCCGTGTTGACGCCCATCGAACCGAGATCGGCGATGAGAATCGGCCACAGCACCAGCAGTGCCAGCTCGCCCCGGCCGTCGGGCAGCAGCAGGCGCGCGGCGAGGATTCCTGTTGCGAGATTCGACAGCTGGATGATGCCGGTCGACAGGAACGAAGCGACGAAATTCTTCATGCCGCGCCCTCGCGGCGGCCCAAGAGCGAGTCGAGTTCGGCGACGACGCGTTCGGCGGAAATCTCGTCCATGCACGGCGCCGTTTCCGAGATTCCGCCGTCGGCGAGCAGCTTGCAGAACGGCGCGTCGCACGGGATGCAGGGCAGGGCGCCGGTCAGGATGCGGTGCCCGCGGTGGCCGTAGCCGAACACGCTGGCCGACGTCGGTCCGAAGACCGCGACGCCGGGCACGCCGAACGCCGCCGCCGCATGCATCAGTCCGGTATCGTTTCCGACGACCGCGTCTGCCTTGCCGACCAGCGCGATGTTCTCGCGGAACGAGTTGCCGCCGGCGTCGAAATGGAATCGGCCCGGCATGTCCATGAAGTAACGTTTCGCATCGGCTTCCGACGGGCCGAGCATGACCATCGCGGAGACGCCGTGGCGCTCGATCGCCTTGCGCGTCACCGCGGCGAAGCGCTCCATCGGCCATAGCTTGGTCGGGGTCGAACCGCCGGGCGCGACAACCAGCAGCTCGCCGCCGAGCCCGTGATCGGCGAGAAAGGCGTCCGCTTTTGCGCTTTCCGCGTCGCTCACTGCGATGCGCGGTTCCGCGATGTCGCGTTCGCGGCCCTGGAAGGCATGCAGCAGCCGCTGGATATGAACGGTGAAGTGGCTGGAGAGATGTTCCGGCGTTCGGGGATGCGCGCCCGTAAAGGTGCCGCTCGAGTGGGTAAAGGCGAAATCGAAGCCGCGCTCGTTGATGTCGTAACCGACGACGAACCGCGCCCGGAAAAACAGCGACAATACGAGAAGATCGAATTCGTGGTGCGCGACGATGGCGAGATCGTAGGGCGGCTTCGACCAGCGCTGCACCAGCGCGACGTTGCGCCAGATGGTCGCCGGGCTCGCGGACAGGCGCGGCTTCGACGCCGCGATCACGCGATCGATGTCGGGATTGTTTTCGAGGACGATGGTGCTCGGCGGGTCGGTATAGAAGTCGATCTCGGCGTCGGGATAGTCCTCGCGCAGCGCGCGGGTGAGGCCCGTGACCGCCAGCACGTCGCCGAAGCCGCCGAACCGCATCACCGCGATACGCGTCGGCCGGAAGTCCGGCTGCGGCGGCAGCCTGCGTCGGCCGACGAGGCCCAGCGCCTTGAGAACGGCCGAGGAGGCGCAGCGGCGCAGGTTCATGACGGTCCGTCTATTCGGTCGGGGAAATAGAACCTGAGCGCTTCCTTCAGCCCTTCCAGATCCTGGTCGAAACCCCAGTTGTTGACGATCTCCAGGCTTTTTCGGCCCATGCGCTCTCGGCGCTCTTCGTCCGAGAATATTTCGAGCAGCGCCGCCGCCAGCCCGTCGACGTCGCCCGGCGCCAACACGTAGCCGTTCTCCCCGTCCCGGACGAGATCGCGGGCGGCGCCCACTTCGGTTGTCGCGATGATCGGGATTCCGGCATTCATCGCCTCGTTGGTCACGAGTCCCCAGGGCTCCCTCTCCGACGGGATGCAGAACACGTCGGCGAGATCGTAGAGCGGTGGCAGTTCGGTCTGGCCGCGGAAGCCGAGGAACCTTATCGAGCCCTCAGGCGCGCGTTCGGCCAGCGCATGCACCTCGTCGCGCAGTTCGCCGTCGCCCGCAATCAGCAGATAGGGGCGGTTGGCCGCCGGGTTGGCCGCGATTCGCCCGAACGCCTCGATCAGGTCCTGCGGGCGCTTTCGGCCGATGAATTTCCCCGCGAACAGCGCGACCGGACGCCCCGACTCGATGCCGAGTTCCGCGCGGAACGCGGCGCGGTTCGCCGCCGCCTCGGCGATACGTTCCTGGAACCAGGCGTTGTCCACCGCGTAGGGCATCCGGAACAAGCGTTCCTCGCGCATGCCGACCGAGCGGTAATACTCCCTGTTCAGCGTGCCGATGGTCAGATTGCCGCTCAGAAGGCGGCGCAGGAACGCCTGGAAGATCTTTTTCACGAACAGCCGGGCCGGGCCGGGGTTCGAGGAGAAAGTGTTTGCCTCGTCGCGCAGGAAAACCTTCTTCCCTGTCAGCCGCGCCGCAATCATCGCCACCAGATGCGGCAGCCGCGCGTAGGAATGGCACCAGATCGCATCGAAGCGCCCGCCGATGACGCGGGTGACGATGCCGTAGTTGATCGGCCAGAACGGCGTGACCTCGGAATCGTCGCCGAGGATCGGCAGGAACTCGTGGTCGTAACCGCTCAGGAGATCGATGTCCCAGGCGATCTCGCGGCCGAACCCGGGGTCGTAATGCTGGCGCAGCGAATAGCCGGATGCGAAGAAGACCTTGAGATCGATGTCGGGGTCCGCCGCGATCCGGCGCAGCATCGGTGCCTGGTACTGGATCGGGTGCGACACGAAATAGGCGAGACGGATCGGCTTGCTCATTCAACGCGTCCTTGCGCTTTGCGCCCAGCGAAATCGAGACAGGCGCCGGCTATCTGCGCCGGCGGGATCGAGCCGATGTCGGTTTCCCCCTCTGCGGCACGGCTGACGGTCGGCGTCCCGCCGGACCAGGCGAGGCCTGGGTAAAATACCCGATGTTCGGCGCCGAGCGGAAACCAGACTCCCGGCGGGTTCTTGCGGCTGAACAAGGCGACGGCCGGCGTGCCCGCCGCGGCGCTCAGATGCATCGGTCCGCTGTCATGGCCGGCGAAGCAGCATGCGCGTTCGAGCACGGCGGCCGCGACGCGCGGAGCGGTGCCGCCGCACAAATTAAGCGTCGGGCCGGACCAGCCGGCCAGGAGACCGTCGCTGCGTGTGCGGTCCTCCGCCGCGCCGAGCGCGACGAGCCCGAGGCCGGGAGCGTCATCGCCGAGCGCCGTCAGCATCGTCCGCCAGTGTTCGTCGCCCCAGTCGTTCTCCGGCCACTTGGTTCCGATGCTGATCGCGATGAAGTGCGCGGCGCCCGACCAGCCGTCCAGCGCCTTTTCGGCCCCGGACCGTTCGGTCTCGGTCAGCCGCAGCAGCCGGTTCGCAGGATCGGCGAGGTTTGCGTCCCCCATCGGCGCGAGCGTTCGGGCGATGCGCGCGCCCTCGCGTTCCCACAGGCCGGTGTCGGCGTCGCGGCGGTAATCCCGCGCCGACGCCGTCAACGGCAGGCCGTAGATGCGTCCCGCCCCGCAAAGTTTCAGAAAGGCGCGATCGCGCAGGACGACGCCGAGCGACCTGCAGATATTCGCGTAGACCGCGATGTCGGGCCCCCAGCGGCGGATCTCGCTCGCCAGCGACCAAAGCGCCGCCGGGTTCCGCAGACCGACCGGGTAGGCGAAATAGCCGTCCGCGAACCCCGCGTCGCCCAGCACGTCCTGCAGCGGCGGCGCCTTCGAGGCGACCGGGAAGTTGGTGAGAACGCGCTTTTCGGCATCCGGCCACAGCCGGTCGACCAGGTGAAAGACCGGGAGCGTGACCAGCGTGTCGCCGAGACTGCCGAGCCGGTGGATGAGGATGCGGTTCGGAGCGGTCATTGCCGTAGCGCCTCGCGGCAGGCCTCGACGACCTGCGCCACCGGGATCTCGGTCAGGTCGGGCTCGTCCGCCGCTTCGCGCAGAACCGGCGGGTAGCCGCCCGACCAGGCGAGACGGGGATAGAAAATACGGTGCGCCTTGCCCAGCGGGAACCACACGCCGGGCGGTGCGAGCGTGCTGAACACGGCGACCGCCGTGACGCCGACCGAGGCCGCGAGATGCATCGGCCCGCTGTCGTTGCCGAGAAAGGCGGCGGCGCGGCCGATCACGGCGGCGCTTTCGCGCGGGTTCGCGCGGCCGCAACAGTTCAGTACCGGTCCCCGCCAGTGGGCCGCCAGCCGGTCGGCGCGTTCGCGGTCCTCCGGCGCCCCGACGATCGCAAGACCGAGATCCGGATCGTCCGCCGACAGGGTCGCGAAGGCGGCGATCCAGTTGGCGTCGGTCCAGTCCTTGACCGCCTGCTTGGTGCCCGGGCTGAACGCGAGGAAACGCGCATTGCCGTCCCATTCCGAGAGGAGCGCCTGCGCCGCCGCCGTTTCCGCATCGCTTGGCAGCAGGTCGCGGTTGGCGGCTGCATCGGTCTCGATCTCTCCGAGCGCGGCAAGCGCGCGGGCGATGCGCGAGACCTCGCGCTCGTAGAGGCCGGTCTCGGCATCGAACCGATGGGCGCGCACATCCCGGGATAAAGGGAGGCCGTAGAGCCGTTTGACGCCGCACAGTTTGAGGAACAGGCCGTCGCGCAACGTCGCGGCAAGCGGGCGGCGTTCGTTGGCATAAATCGCGACGTCCGGTCGCCACGCCCGGATGCGGCGCGCGACCGACCGCACCTCCGCGATCGATCGCGTCCCGCCCGGATATTCGAAATAGCCCTGCGCGAACGAGACATCTCCAAGCACCGCCTGTAGCGGCGGCGCTTCGGCGGCGACCGGGCAATTCGTCAGCACGCGCTTTTCCGCGTCGGGCCAGATCCGGTTGAGATGATGGAAGATAGGCAGGTTGAACGCGGTATCGCCCAGACTACCGGTGCGGAAGACCAGCACGCGGTCAGGGGGTGGGCCGTCGGCAATTACTCTAGCCATAACACTCGGCCGCAATCTTGCGCGACCAGCCGCGGAACCCGCGTTCCGTCGCCGACGGATCGTCGCGCAGCAGCCATTGGCGCATCGGTACGGCGAAGCCCGTCTTTGGGCGGTTGAGTACCGCATCGGGGAGCGGTGTCGCCGGGGTGGAGGCCATGTCTCTCTTGCCGGGCGGCGTCGGCGACGCGAGTGCGCCGGCGATCCGCGCGAAGAAATGCGTGTCCACAAGAGGCACGCGGATTTCCAGCGAATGCGCCATGCCGGCCCAGTCCGAATCGCGGAGAAGCTGGCTTCGCATGTACCAGGTCGCTTCCAGCGCCGAGACCTTGGCGCGCGGCGTGCCGAGGCCGTCGACCTGTCGGCGGCGGCCGGTTTCGGCTTCGAGCGTCGCCCAGCCGTCGCGCGCCGCCTCCGCGTCGCCCATCAGGTCGGGCAGTTCCCACGGCAGGAACAGCGCGCGCCGCAGCATGTAGGCGTCCGCATAGGTCGAGCCGTATTCAAGCAGGCTCGCATATTTCGGCGAGGTGAGCCGTTTGACCGCGGGCGCCGATACCTGCCGCAGCGCTCGGCCCGCGCACCGGATCCCGGGAATCCAGCCCAGGCCGCCGGCGAGCTTCGGTACTTCCGCGAAGCTCGGATAGCCGCCGAACAGCTCGTCGCCGCCGAGGCCCGACATCGCGACCTTGAGACCGGTCTCCGCCGTTACCTTGCTGACAAAATAGGTGTTCACCCCGTCGATGCTGGGCTGGTCCATCGCATCTTTCAGCTTCGCATATTCGGCGTGGAAATCCTCTCCGCGCACGCGCTGGGTCCGGTGCTCGGTTCGGTAGAGCGCGGCGACGGTTTCCGCCAGTGCCGCCTCGTCGAACGCCGTGCCGTCGAATTCGTCGAATGCCATCGTGACCGATCGCACCGCGCCTTCCTGCAATTCGGAGGCGAGCGCGACGATCGTCGCCGAATCGAGCCCGGCAGACAGGAAGGCCCCGACCGGCACGTCAGCGACGAGATGATGCTGCAGCGTATCGAGGAGCGCCTCGCGCAGGGACTCGCGCGTCCAGCTCTCGGGGGAGGCGGCGGCTCGTTCGAGCGTTTCCGTGACGTCGAAATAGCGTTTCGGCGCGTGCGCGCCCGCGGCGTCGACCCACATCGTCGTGCCCGACGGCAGGGCGCGGATGTTCTCGAACATCGTCCACGGTTCCGGGACGTATCCCCAGACGTAGAATCCGGCGCGGCCGGCATGGCAAGGCGCCGTGTCGATGCCCCCTCCCGCCAGCAGCGCCTTCACTTGCGAGGCGAAACGGAAGGTCTTGCCGTCGTCGGCGTAGTAGAGGGGCTTGATGCCGAAGCCGTCGCGGGCGAGGAACAAGCCTCCGCGCTCGGCGTCCCATATGGCGAAGGCGAACATGCCGCGCAGCCGCGAGACCATATCGGCGCCGTCGCGGTCGTAGAGATGCAGCAGGACTTCCGTGTCGGAGTCCGTTTCAAAGCGCCGCCCCTGCTGCTCCAGCTCCGCGCGAAGGGCGCGGAAATTGTAGATCTCGCCGTTATAGGTGACGACGCGCCGGTTGCCGGCGCTTTCGACGCCCAGATGCATCGGCTGCGCGCCCGCGTCCGTCAGCTCGATGATCGACAGCCGCCGGTGGGCAAAGCCGATCCGGCCCTCGTCGGGCGTCCAGAAGCCGTCGCCGTCGGGGCCGCGCGACGCCATGCGGTCGTTCATGCGCTGCAGCGCCGCGCGGTCGATGGGCGGCGCGGCGCCCGCATAGGCGTACAGTCCTGCGATGCCGCACATCAGCAGCGCTTCCCCGGGTCAGGTTTCGACAGGGTTCCGTGCTCGGAAGCCGTTGGAATCATACGCGAATTTTTCGAATCAGGGCGGCCGCAGACGGTAACGGCGGCTTGACGCCGCCGAAGCGGCGCATCATACACAATTACCGGCACAAAGGCCGGTATCTCCGTCGTTCGTATATATGCGCATCATCCATGTCATCGCCAACCTGTCGGCGGCAACGGGCGGCCCGCCCAAGGCCGTGCTGGGTATGACGCAGGGCCTCGCGCGGCGCGGCCACGACGTTTCCATTTACACCACGAACTATGATGGCAAGACCGACGGCGACATGCCGCTGGACGTCGCGGTCGACCATGACGGCGTCGCGGTCCGCACCTTCCAGGTCGGGTTCCCCCGCTTCTGGAGACCGTCGGCCGGGCTTGCGCGCGCTCTCCACGCGGACGTTGCGGGCGCCGACCTCGTCCACGTCCACTCCCTCTATCTGCACCACGATTTGGCGGCGTGGCGGGCGTGCCGCAAGCAAGGCGTTCCGTATGTGATCATGCCGCACGGCGCGCTCGATCCGTTCATCTGGCACCGCCACCGCTGGCGCAAGCGATTGATCGAGTGGTGGTACATGAACCGCGTCCTCGAAGACGCCGCCGCCATCCACTACACGACCGAGGACGAACGCCGCCTGGCGGCGCCGTTCGCGCGGACGGAGAAGCATTTCATCGTCGGCAACGGGCTCGATCTCGCGGAATTCGCGAAGCTTCCGCCCGCCGGCACGTTCCGGGCCCGCTATCCCGAGATAGGCGACCGCCCCGTCGTTCTCTTCCTCGGCCGCCTCAATTTCAAGAAGGGCCTCGATATCCTCGCGCCCGCCTTCGGCAAGGTGCTGAAGGCGGGTCACGACGCGCACCTGGTGATTGCCGGGCCGGACGAGGACATGGCGGACAAGACCCGCGGCTGGCTGCGCGACGCGGGCGCGCTGGAGCGCACCACCTTTACCGGGATGATCGACGGCGACGTGCGGCTCGGCGCGTTCGTCGACGCGGCCATGTTCGTCCTGCCGTCCTACAGCGAGAATTTCGGCATCGCCGTCGCCGAGGCGAGCGCCTGCAACCTGCCCGTCGTCATTTCGGATGCGGTGAACATCTGGGAGGACTACCGCGACGCGGACGCGGGGCTTGTTTCCGGCACCGATGTGGATGCCGTTGCGACCAATATTGCGGCGCTTCTCGCGGACCCGGCGCGCGCCCGGGCGATGGGCGCGAACGGCCGGTTACTGGTCGAAACCAAGTACACCTGGGACGCGGTCGCGGCGGATCTCGAAGCGGCCTATGCCGCGATTCTCGAAAACGGCGCGTCGACGGGATAGGCTGCACCCATGTCCGGCAAGATTCCCGTTTCGATCATCACGATCTCGCTGAACGAGGAGGCGAACATCGCGCTCTGCCTCGAGTCGCTGAAGCGGTTCGACGAGGTGTGGGTCGTCGATTCGAACTCGACCGACCGCACCCGGGAGATCGCCGAGGAGATGGGCGCCAAGGTCGTCACGTTCGAGTGGAACCGGCAGTACCCCAAGAAGAAGCAATGGGCGTTCGAGAATCTGCCGTTCGCCAACAAGTGGGTCATGCTGGTCGATGCCGACGAGCAGATTCCGGAAGCGCTGGCCGACGAAATAGAGGAGACGCTGAAGCGCGACGGGGAAAGGCACGCGGGCTATTTCGTCGGGTTCTACTACCAGTTCGCCGGGAAGCTGCTGAAGCACGGCCAGCGCATCTACAAGCTCGCCCTCATGCAGCACGCCAAGACCCGCTGGCTGACTTACGACGATCTCGAGGTGTCGGTCTTGGGCGACAACGAGATGCATTACCAGCCGCCGGTCGACGGCACGACGGGCATCCTCAAGACGCCGATGGTTCACGACGACCAGGAATCGCTGCACCACTTTTTCGCCCGCCATAACAACTATTCCGACTGGGAGGCCGTCGTTCGCCACAACGGCAGCTTCTTCCGCAACGAGGATACCCAACCGTTTCTGCGGCGGTACCTGAAACCGATGATCGCCAAGGCGCCGTTCCGGCCGCTGATCGTATTCCTCTATTCCTACGTCCTGCGCGCCGGTTTTCTCGACGGGCGCGCCGGTTTCGACTTCGCGATCGGCCGGGCGTTCTACTACTGGCAGACCGATTTGAAGATGCGCGAACTGATCCGCCAGAAGGGGCCGCCGAATTGGTAGGGACTCTTTTGCTTTGCGGTTCCGGCCCGCTCCCCCTCCCGGCCACCCACGGGATCATGG
>JAYQUR010000099.1:0-10362 GCA_038148075.1 Alphaproteobacteria bacterium
CCCCTGCCGCCGCCGCCGAGGCCCATGCCCTCGTCGCCCCAGCTCTCGGCGAGCCTCTCCCCGAAGGACGGCATGACTACCGCCCACAGCCCGCTATGACCGAGCCCGTTGCCGGTGCCTGCCGAGACGGTCCGCGGATCGCCCTCCGGGTCGGACAGCGACAGATGGACGATCGGCACGTCGCCGCAATACATCCAGTAGCCGTGGCTGCCGAACGGCGGCCGCCAGCCGACGGTCAGGCCGACGATATCCTGATAGAAATCTTTGGTTTCCTCCATCAGCATGGTGCGGATGTTGATGTGGTTCAGTTCGGTTACGGCCATGTCTTCCTCCGTCTGCCCGCCGTCGGCCGCTTCATCGGAGATTGCGGTACGGCGGAATGCAAATTACCCTTCCGCCAATTCTGAACCGTGCAAAATACCGAGGCAAGAAGATGACAGATCGAATTTGGGATGCGTTTCTCACCGACCGGGACAAGGAAGTGTTCGGATCCGCAGGCTACGGTCAGCGGGCCGGGTTCGGCGAGCGGCCTGTCGTGGTCGTCATCGACGTGAACTACCACTTCACGGGCGACAAGCGGGAACCGATCCTCGAGTCGGTCAAGCGCTGGCCCAATTCCTGCGGCGAAGACGCCTGGGAGGCGCTGCCGCACATCAAATCCTTGCTCGACGCGGCACGCACCAAGGGCCTGCCGGTGATCTACACCACCGGCGATCTGCGTCCCGACGGATGGGATCGCGGATCGTGGGCGTGGAAGAACAACCGGACGGGCGAATGGAAGTCCGCGCCGGAACGCCAGACCAACCTCGACGGCAACGAAATCAATCATGAAATCGCCCCGGCGCCGCAGGACATCGTGATCAAGAAACTGAAGCCGAGCGCATTCCACGGCACGCCGCTGAGCTCGTTCCTGACCAACTTCAAGGCGGACTCGATCATCATGGTCGGCACCACGACCTCGGGCTGCGTCCGCGCCACGACCCTGGATGCGTTCAGCGAAAACTACCGCGTCACGCTCGCCGAGGAAGGCTGCTTCGACCGCAGCCAGGCAAGCCACGCCATCAATCTGTGCGACATGAACGCGAAATACGCCGACGTCATCTCGACCGACGAAATCGTCGCCCATATCGAGACGCTGCCGGACGGGTTGTTCGACCTGCCGCCGGGAAATTCGGCCTGACGGCCGCTATACCACCGCGATAATCAGCGACAGGACCGCAATCCCCCACAGGGTAAGGTTGCGGAACTGCGCGTCGGAGGCGCGGGCGTACAGGCGCATCCCCGCCCAGCAGGCCAGCATGAACGGCACGAACAGGATCGCGCCGAGAACCAGCGTCTTGACGGTGATCAGGCCGCTCGCGATGAAGGTGATCACCGCACCGGTCTGAACCATCGCACCGAAGGCCAGGAAGTTGGCTCGCTGTTCCGCCGCGGTCCCCGGACCGGAGAGCAGGTAGAGGAACACGGGCGGGCCGCCCATGGAGACGGAGCCCGTCACGAGCCCCCCGAGCCCGCCGACGCCGATCCGGACGGGCAAGCCGCGCGGCCCGCGATAGCGCCAACCGGTCAGCAGCACCAGCGACAGGACGATCGAGGTGCCGGCCACGATGCGACGCATCGTATCCTCCTCGACGGCGAGGAGGATGTAGGCGCCGAGAGGCGCCATCGCCATCGACGCGAGCCCCACGGGCAACATCCGTTTCCAGTCGGCATGCGGTAGCGCGCCCGGCATGACCTGGACGTTGCTGATCAAGTTCAGGAGGATGATGATCGGCACCCCTTCGCGCGGCCCGATCAGCAGCGCAAGCACCGGCGCGGTGATGAAGTTCGCGCCGGCGCCGCCGTTGAAGCCCCGCACCAGACCCGACGCGACGAACGCGCCGATCATCGCCGCCAGGTGCCAGTAGGTGATGCCGTCGAGGATCATGCGCACAGCTTAGCGCAGGAATCGGCCGACTCCCTCATACAAGCAATGTCGCGAAGCCGATCAGCAGCAGGAATATCAGCGCGACGCGGCGAAAGCCTTCCTCCGACGCGCGCTTGAACAGGTTCTGGCCGATCCACATTCCGGCCATCAGCGTCGGCATGACGGTCACGCAGATGCCTACCATGGACCACAGGATCAGATCGCCGATCCAGTACATCACGACCGCGACGAGCTGCACGAAGGTGAAATAGAGGATGATCGCGGCGCGGTTCTGCGCCGCACTGAACGGCCCGGCCATCAGGAACGTGACGACCGGCGGACCGCCGATGGTCGCCGCGCCCGTAATCACGCCGCCGATCACGCCGACGGCCGCCATGATCCATCCGTTGATCTTTCCGGTATAGCGCCAGCCGCGCAGCATCATCACGGCAAAGACGATGATCAGGACGGAGATTGCCTTGCGCAGGAGGTCGGGATCCTGCGTCACCAGCACCCATGCCCCGACCGGGATCGCGAGGCTTCCGGCCACGGAGAGAGGGACCACCCTGCCCCACTCGCAATCCCGCAAGGCGCTTGGCAGAAGCTGCGCGGTCGTAAGCAGGTGGATCACGACCGCCGCAGGCACGGCGAGCTGCGCGCCGTAAACCGCCGCCATCACCGGCACGATCACGAGCGCCGAGCCGAAACCGGAAAACCCGCGCATGACGCCCGCGACGAATGCCGTTGCGGCAACCAGCACGGTCTCGGCGGTCGTTATGTCGGGCCAGTACTCCATCGCGCCGGTATCACGCGAAGAAGGTCGACAGGCCGATGGCGAGCAGGAACGCCAGCGCAACCTTGCGATAGAGCGAATCCGAGGCCTTGCCGAACATCCGCTCGCCGATCCAGGTGCCGACCGCGATCGTGGGGATCATCGGGAGCGCGATCCAGAACGTCTTCCACGTCATGAGCCCCGTCACGCCGAAGATCACAAGTGCCGCGCCCTGCGTGAAGAAGAAATAAAGGATGATCGCTGCCCGGTTCCGCGCTGCGTTCTCCGGCCCCGCCAGCAGGAACATGATCACGGCCGGACCGCCGGCGGCAGCCGCGCCCGAAATGAATCCGCCGAGCCAGCCGGCGAACGCGCTGACCCACGGTCCCACGCTTCCCTTGTAGCGCCAGCCGATCAGCATCAGGACCGCGAAGAAGATCACGACGCCGGAAATCGACCGCCGCATGATTTCCTGATCGACGACGACAAGCAGCCAGACGCCGAGCGGCAGGCCCACGACTCCGCCGATGGAGAGTGGCGTAACGGTCTGCCAGTTGACGTTCTTCCAGGCGCCGGGAACGAGCTGAAGACTGGTGACCATCATCACGATCAGCAACGCGGGAATGGCAGCCCGCGGGCCGACGGCAAGCGCGAGGACGGGCGCGATGGTCAGCGCCGCGCCGAAACCGGAGAAGCCGCGCATGATGCCCGCGACGAACGCCGTCCCGGCGACCAGCAGCGATTCCTGCGTCGTCAGTTCGTAATGGGCCGTCAGCCAGTCGAGTATCACCCGAGGTCGATCTCCGTGCCGCGGCCTTCCTCGACCGCACGTCGATAGGCGGTCATGGCGATCGCCATCTCCGACGAACCGGTGCCGTTGTTGTTCTTGTGATAGGTGATCTGCTCGTCCGACGTGCGTCCCGGATGCTTGCCGGTCGCAAGATCGCCCAGCTCGTAGACGTCATCGATCGATATGATGCCGGCCTGGATCGGCGTCCAGAGATCGCCCTGTTCCTCTGAAACCATCGATTCCTTGAGGTTGGTGACGATCACGTCGGCGCGCCGCGCCGTATTGTCGTCGATCTCGCGGCGCGGCTTGGGCAGGAAACCGCCCTGCACGAGCTGCTTGTTGCCGCCGATGATCCCGGTGACGTGCTGACCGGGGACCAAGCGGTTGCCGTCGAACAGCTCGACGTTGGTGTTGGTCGCGCAGACCACGACATCGACGCCGTCGAGAAGCGGATCGGGCGACTCTACCGGCTCGATATCGATCTCGAACTGCGGTCCGTACTTGTCGGCAAACGCCTTTCGGCGGGCTTCGTCGCGACCGTAGACGAACGTGCGTTTGATCGACGGACGCTCGGTCTTGAGCGCCCACAACTGGTTGGCGGCCTGGCCGCCGGTTCCGAACAGGCCGACCGTCTCGGCGTCGTCGCGGACCATGTGACGGAACGCGACGCCGCTGGTCGCGGCGGTGCGGAACGCCATCAGACTGCTTGGACCGATGGTCTTTTCGTCGATCTCGCCGAACAGGACGGCCAACAGCTCTCCGGTAGAGGAATCGTTCAGGACGTGGACCGGGTGCGCGCGGTGCGCATAGCGCTGGTTTGTTCCCTCCTGCACGACCAGTTCGGCACGCGCCTGCGCCCCCATGACGCCCAACGCATGCACGCCGCCAGGAAAGTTGGAGACGCGGACGCCGGCCGGCGAATGAACACGCCGTCTCGGCGCGTTGATGACGGGAAACTCCGTCGATTCCCGATAACCCTGCTCGATCGCGTCGATTGCATCTTTCATGCCGACGAGCCCCTGAAGGTCGTCAGGCTTGAGAATCAGTACCATTCTCTCGTCCCTCCCGTTTCTTGAAGCGGACCATGGCGGGGACATTGTTTCGCGTCAATCGATGCAGCCCCTCCCGAATGCAAGGCTTCCCCGCAGACACGCATACCGCACGCGCCTTTCACGACCCCGTTAGACGTGATATGCCGCTTCGGCTAGCGGCGGAGAGACACCGGTACATGCCGACAGAATCCGACTGGATCACCTCGGAGCGCAGCGACAGGGCGTTACTGCTTCGCTGCCGGGGCGACTGGACCGCCGAGACAGCGGGTGCCATCGACCGCGACCTGAATTCACTCCCGGCGCATCCTGCGTCCGCCGCCATCATCGACGTCGGCGAAATCGGCCGCCTCGACACCACAGGCGCGTGGCTCATCGAACGCACGCGGCGCGCCCTGTCCGCGGCAGGAACGCAGGTCGAGACCGCAGGCGCGGACGACGCCAAGCAGTTGCTGCTGGACCGGCTGTCGGAACTCGCGCGCGAACCGCCGGCGCAAGACATCCATCATAGCGGGCTGTCGCGGCTCCTGTTCTCGGTCGGCAATGCGACCGTCGAGGTCTTTGACGAAGCGGTCGATCTCCTGAATTTTCTCGGCCTCGCGATGCTGAAATCTTGGCGCGTCATGGCGTCGCCCCAGCGCTTCCGCTTCACCGCGTTCGTCGCCCATCTCGAAAGTACGGGCTTCAACGCACTTCCCATTGTCGGGCTGCTGTCGTTCGTGATCGGCATCGTTCTCGCCTATCAGGGCGCGGACCAGCTGCGCCGCTTCGGCGCGGAAATTTTCACCGTCGATCTCCTGGGCATATCGATCCTTCGCGAAATGGCGATCCTGATGACGGCGATCATCATCGCCGGGCGGTCGGGCAGCGCATTCACCGCACAGATCGGCACGATGCAGGTGAACGAGGAGATCGACGCCATGCGCACCATCGGGCTCGACCCGATGGAGGTACTGGTCCTGCCGCGCGCCTTCGCGCTGATCGTCGCGCTACCGCTGCTGACGATCTACGCGGACTTCATGGGCCTTCTGGGCGGCGCCGTCATGGCGATGGCGGTCCTCGACATCACATCGACGCAGTTCATCGAACGGCTGCACGAGGCCGTGCCGCTCTGGGCGTTCTGGGTCGGCCTGATCAAGGCGCCCATCTTCGGCTTCGTCATCGCGCTGATCGGTTGCCGCGAGGGGCTCAAGGTATCGGGAAGCGCGGAAAGCGTCGGCCGGCAAACGACGCGGTCCGTCGTGATATCGATCTTCATGATCATGGTGCTCGACGGCATTTTCTCCGTCTTCTTTTCCACGGTGGGCGTCTGAAGATGACGACCGGTCCGGACACGGCGATCGAAATTCGGGGGCTGAAGACCGCTTTCGGCGCGTCGGTCATTCACGACGGCCTCGACCTCGACGTCCGGCGGGGCGAAATCCTTGGCATCGTGGGCGCGTCGGGAACCGGCAAGTCGGTCCTTATGCGATGCATGGTGGGCCTGATCAGGCCGGCGGCAGGCGACATTCGCGTCCTGGGCGTCGACATGCGCGGGCCTCAAGACGAAAACCGGCGCTCGCTGGAACGCCGCTGGGGGGTGCTTTACCAGGCCGGCGCGCTGTTCTCCTCGCTTACCGTCACGCAGAACGTGATGGTGCCGATGCGAGAGCACGGCGGCATGAGCCGCGACCTGATGCGAGAGCTTGCGGCCTGCAAGATCGACATGGTGGGCCTGCCCGCAGACGCCGGTCCGAAATATCCGTCCGAGCTGTCGGGCGGAATGCGGAAGCGCGCGAGTCTGGCGCGGGCACTGGCGCTGGATCCCGAAATCCTGTTTCTCGACGAGCCCACGGCAGGACTAGATCCGATCGGCGCAGCGGCTTTCGACGAACTTATCCGCGACCTCAAGGCGACGCTGGGCCTGACCGTGGTCATGGTCACGCACGATCTCGACAGTCTCTACGCGATCTGCGACCGCGTCGCCGTGCTGATCGACAAACGTGTTATTGTCGGCACCATCCCCGAGCTGCTTCGGGAAAGTAGCGGCTGGATTTACGATTATTTTCACGGCGCCCGATCGCGGGAGCCGAAACCGGACGAGGACTGAGTTGGAAACGCGCGCGGGCTATATCGCCGTCGGAGCGTTCGTGATCGCCGTTACCGCCGCCGCCTTCGGCTTCGTACTATGGCTGACGGGAACGGACGGCGGCCGGCGGCCGGTCGTTTACGCGATTTACTTCGACGGGTCGGTAACCGGGCTGCAGGACGGCGGCGTGGTCCGCTACCGCGGCGTGCCGGTGGGAACGGTGACCGATATCCTGATCGATCCCGACAATATCGAACGCATCCGCGTCCTCGCCTCGCTCTCCGCAGATACGCCCGTCAAGACGGACACGATCGCGACGCTGGCGCTCCAGGGCGTCACGGGCCTGGCGTATGTCGAGCTGACGGGCGGAACCCAGGAAAGCCCCCGCATCGAACGGGCCGACGGCGCGCGCTATCCGGTGATCCGGTCGAAGACCTCCGGCATCCAGCAGATCATGGAGCAGATTCCGGCGATCACCGAACGCATCGTGACCGTGACCGAACGGCTCGCGGCGCTGCTGGACGACGACAACGTCAACGCGATAACGGCAACGCTGAAGAACCTGCAGACGCTCAGCCGGACCGTCGCCGACCGCAGCGTCGACCTGGACCAGATGATCACCGACGGGCGCGTCGCGATATCGGCCTTTCGCGAGGCCTCGGAGAGCGTCGGCGGCCTTGCCGCCGATGTGGCGAAGCGCGTCGATCCCATCACGCGCGATGCGGAAAAGATCATGTCGCGGACCCGCGTCGCGGCCGACGAAGCGGCGCTCGCCGCGACCTCCTTCCGCAAGATATCGAACGAACTGACGTCCCTTATCGCGGAAAACCGGCGGCCGATTTCGGACTTCTCGTCGAGCGGTCTCTACGAATTTTCCCAGTTCATCGCCGAGGCACGGGTTCTCGTCGACACGCTCAACAGGCTGTCGACGCAGATCGAACGCGATCCGGCCCGGTTCTTCTTCGGCGACACGCAGAAAGGCTTCGAGGCGCAATGAAACTGCCCGGAACCCTCGTCCCCGTCCGAACCATGATCGCCGTTGCGGCGATATCGGTACTCGCGTCCTGCACCGGATCGCTGTTGCCGGGCGCGCACAACGATCCGCCGAAACTCTACGTGCTGACTCCCAAAAGCACGTTTTCCCAGAATCTGCCGAACGTCGACTGGCAGCTCACGATCTTCGTGCCTTCCGCCGACGCGGCGCTCAATACCGCGCGCATCGCCCTGCGCCGGAGCCCGATCTCGCTGGAATATTACGGCAGAGCGAACTGGGTCGACACCACGCCCCAGATGATCCAGCGTCTCATCGTCGAGAGCTTTGAGAATTCGGGCAGGATCGTCAGCGTCGGCCGCCATTCGGTGACGCTGCGCGCCGACTACAGCCTGCTGACGGACATACGCGAATTCCAGGCGGAATACGTCGAAAACGGCCCACCCCGGGTCCGGGTGCGCCTGAACGCGAAACTGATCCGCATGCCGCAGCGGGAAATCCTCGCGCACGAGACGTTCGAGTTCATCGAACAGGCCCCGAGCGAGGACCTGAGCTCGATCGTCAGTGCGTTCGACGTCGCGCTGGGCCGGACCTTGAAGCGCATCGTCGAATGGACGTTGACCGGCGTTCCGGCGCAGTCGCCCCGGGAATTGAGGCGAACCAATTAACCGCCGGGGGAAACCGGCGGGCCGTAGCGCGAGAGATTCAGTTCCTGAAGCAGTTTCCGGCGCACTGCCCGGGCGAAATCGGCAAAACCGTTCGCCGGCTGCACGAACGCGCCGGGCCCGCCGATGACGAATTCCCGGAAATAGACGTCGAGACCGCTGTCGAACTCGATGATCGGCAGTCCGTTGATCGTAATGCCGCGGCCGATGGCTTCCCGGCGGAACTCCTCGATACGGGGGCCGCGATTGTTGGGCCCGTCGCCGGAGATGTCGATCACCCGGCGCGTCGCCTTGAACGGACTGAGACTCAACAGGTTCATGCCCATCGAGATAGCGCCGGCGATGCTGGTGCCGCCGCCGAAGATCGTCCGGTCGGCCGACATCAGCGCCGCTGCGACCCTTGCGGCGTCGGCGGGTCCGGAAATGCGCGTCCAGTCCACGACGAGGTTGTGAATCTCCGGGCCGGACCATTCGACGAACGAGACCGCGACAGCGCCGTACGGCCCTTGCCGGATCGCTCGCAGGATTTCGGGGTCGGTCAGCGCGCGGGCGTAGCCCTCGCGCTGCAGCCGGAATTCCTCGTCGTCGATGCTGCCGGAGGAATCCACCGACAGGACAAGGTTGATGTCGACGGGCTGCGCGGCAACCGACGCCGACCACAGGGCGACCAGTCCGGCCGCGAGGAACGCCACGATGCGCATGAAGGCATCTTAGCCGCGCCGATGCCCGTCGGATAGAAAAAGGGCCGCCCCGGAGGACGGCCCTCGTCATCTTGCAACGCCTCGCAATTGCGCGCGTTACGAGCCTTCTTTCTTCGGGTCGGCCAGAAAATAGTCGATCTTCGCCGTCAGCTTCTCGGCATCGCCGGCGGTCAGCATGTAGGTCCAGCCGTCCGTTCGCGCGTTGATCTCGTCCGCTTTCTTCTGCGCCTCTTCGCGCTTCTTCGCGTCCGTCACCTCGGAGTCGACGCCGACCTTGAACCGGCCCCAGTGATCCTCGCCGAACTTCGCCGTCTCGATGCGGATATCCAGCCCGTCCCAAGTATAGAAGTGCGCGACCCAGGGATCGCTCGGCCATTCCTGCTTAGAGGCCAGCTTCACGTCGTCGAACATCATCCGCCACGTGACGCCGCCGAGCGGGTCGGCCTCGTCCTTCGCCTTGATCTGGCGTCCCTCGGGAATGTTGTGGAGAACGAAGTTCTGATCGGACTCCTTGTCCTTGGTGATGAAATGATCCGTACCGTCAGGTCCTTTGACAGTGACCTTGCGGACCGATTCCTTACCGTAATTGACGATCTGGCGGACCATCCAGTTGTTCGGCTCCTCGCCGAGCGCCACCTGACCGCGGACGAGCCAGGTCCCCTTTTCGTCGCCGCGCCGGATGTAGGTGCCCGCGCCGCCCTGGCCGAACAGGCTGGTATTCAGCTTGCCGATCAGCACATCGGCGAGAACGCCGTCCTTCGCGTCCTTGAAGACGATCCGCGTCGATTTCGCTTCCGGACTGGTCGGCGGATTGAGCTCGAGCCGGCCGTAGCGCGCCGGATCGCTGGTTTTCTGCTCGATCAGCTTGAACTCGGCAGCGGAAACGATGGCCGATTTGACCTTCTCGAACTCGACGGCGTAACCGTCCTTCTCGACAAGCCCCCAGCCGTCGCCCTTGCGCACGATGGTGAAGCCGTTCCTGGCGTTCGTCAGCTCGATTTTCGCGACGTCGTTGACGTTGGCGGCGAGCTTGGGGAGCGCCGGCTCCGTACCGGCGGTCAGCGACGTGGTGTCCGTCTGCATCGAAACGGAGACGGCAGCGGCCACGACGGCGACGGCCGTCAGACCGGCAACGGTATAGAAGGCGACGGGTTTCATCCTCGGATCTCCCTTCGGTCAGGCCGCAGCGCGGCCGCGTTTGCGGTTGCGGCGGACCATGGCGACACCGATCGCGAAGATCGCGACGGCGGCGGGCATGGCGGCGATGTTGAGAACCTTGAGACGCGCATCCAGATCGTCGATGTCGCGCCGCAGGTTGAGCTGGACCTCGCGCAGTTCGCGGCGAATCTCGATGACGCGCGCGCGGAACTTCCCGATCGCTTCCTGCTGCTCGGACGACAGCACGGCGTTGCCCTTGGCC
>JAYQUR010000100.1:0-10309 GCA_038148075.1 Alphaproteobacteria bacterium
CGCAAACGCCGCGCCCGCCGCCACGATTGCGGCGGCGAGAAATCTCGAAATCCGGTTCATGGGCCTGCCCCTGTTCTACTTTGCTACGGTCTGACTTGCTGCTGCACCCCGGCCCGTCGGCCGGGCCTTGTCCGGATTTTGTCGCAAAGGGGCGGGGCCAATGCAAGTCGGGAGGCAGCTATTCGTCGTCCCCGACGACGGCCTTGCGGTAGGCCTCCAGCACCTCGGGGCCGCCGAGGCCGAACAGGCGCAGGATCTGCAGGAAGAAATACGGGTGCATGCCGAGCGCGCCGAGCCGCTTGAGGTCGACGTCGCGGAACGCCTGGCGCTCGGCCTCGCTCAGCCCGTACGCCTCCATCAGGCGTTCGAGATCGGCGGCGAAGTTCCGGAACTTCGCCGGGTCGCGCCGGACGTCGAAGATCATCCGGTTCGACGGCAGCTCGCGCACCGTATCGGCAATCGGCATCGCGACGTCTCCCTTGCCTTCCAGGTGCTTCGTGCGCGACCTACTCCGCCGCCACCGCCGTCCTCTTCTCCCAGCGCGCCATCACCTCTTCGCTCTCCGGGATGTGGCCGAAGATGAACTCGACCGACTTGATGGTCGCCTCGTGCAGCGGCACGTTCGCGCTGCCGACGCAATCCGGCGGCATCACGATGTAGTAGCCGTGGAAGAAGCCCTCGCGCAGGGTGGATTCCACGCACACGTTGGTCGCGACGCCGGTCATCACCAGCGTGCGGATGCCGCGGCGGCGCAATATGTCGTCGAACTGGGTGTTGTGGAACGCGGAGTAGCAGCGCTTTTCCACCACGAGCTCATCCTCGGCCGGGCCGATCTCGTAGAAGTCGGCGCCCCAGCTGTCGGACGCGCAGCACACCGCGCCCTTGCCCTTTTCCAGCATCTTGGAGAGCATCGGCGCGGGCAGCAGCTCGTGGTCGTAGATCGCCTTGATCCAGACCACCATCGCGCCGGCGGCGCGGGCGGCTTCGACCAGCTTGCCGATGCGCTCGGCCAGCGGCTTGTTGCCGCTCATGTCGGCGCCTTGGGTGGTGTGGATGTAGCCGTTCTCGGCGCAGAAATCGTTCTGCATGTCGACGACGACGACGGCGGTGTGCGCCGGGTCGAGGATCTCGTCCAGCCCGTTCAGCTGGCCTTCGGTTCTCACGTCAGGCATGTGCCGGCTCCCTTTCCATGTCCCAGTAGACGCAGCCCATGCCGCAGCGGAGCGCGACCGAGGGCTCGTAGCAGACCGTGTGCGCCGGCCTTCCGTCGACCGCGCCCATCGCGGCGATCCAGGCGAGCAATTCGGTGGTACCGCCGTCGCCGGCCGCGACCATCCTTTCGACGGTGCATTCGCGCAGCACCTTCGCGGCGTCGCCTTCCTCCATCAGCTCGAGGAACCAGCGGTCGAACTCCTCGTCGACGTCGAAATATTTCGGCCCGCCCGGGTCGTGCGACAGCCCGCCCGTTCCCATGAATGCGACGCGCATGCCGTCGGGCAGGTCGTTCCGGACGATCTCGGCGATCGCCTTGCCGACGTTGAGGCAGGTCTCCGGCGAGGGCACCGGCGGGACGACGCAGTTCATGTGGATCGGCACCAGCGGAATGTCGTAGTCCGGCGTGAGATAGAGGAGCGGCACCGACCAGTTGTCGTCGAAGTGCAGCTCCGACTTCGAGGTCGCGTCGAAGCCACGGCTCGTGAGGCCGTCGAACACGGCTTTCGAGACCGCCGCATTGCCGTCGACCTCGTAGGGCTCGACATTGACCCAGTCCTTGAACCACGCCGACGGGCCCTTCCAGTGCGCCGCGGTACCGACGCAGAAATCGTGGATGTCGTCCATCGGCATGTTGAGCACGTGGTCGTTGGCGAGGCCGATGATCACGTCGGGCCTGGTCGCGCGCAGCAGTTCGCCGAGCCGGTTGAAGCCGTCGGTCAGCGAGTCCTGCTCGTGTTGCGGCGCCTGGTCGAGCCAGCCGGTGAGGCCCGGCGCGTGGCTCAGGCCGGTTACGAAAACGAGGTCTGCCATCAGCGTGTCTTCCCCTGTCCCTCGACGACGGAACGGCCGTAGACCTGCGCCGCCGCCGACTTGTTGTGATTGTAGCCGCCGCCGTGGAACAGCCGCGTGACCTGCGGCAGGAAGTACGGATGCACGCCCAGCTCGCCGAGCCGGATCAGGTCGAGGTCGCGGAACGCCTGGCGTTCGTCCTCGCTGAGGCCGTATTCCTCCATGACAGATTCGTAGTTGTCGGCGAAGCTCTCGTACTTCGCCGGATCGCGCCGCACCTCGAAAATCATCCGGTTCGCAGCGAGGTCGCGCTTCGTGTTCGCAACGGGCATAGTGCTTTCTCCCGAGAGTGTATGGTCCAAGCTTAGGCCATGGCCGGGACCATAACAACGATATCATATGATATGAACAGGTTTTTCCGATGACCCTTATTTTCGAGACCGTCATGGCGCCCGCGACCGGGCTGGCGAAGATGGTCGAGACCGGCCAGCGCATCCGCGTCACCGACCTCGAAGGGCTGCAGGTCGTCGACATGGCGGTGTTCAACGCGCACAACGTCCGTGAAAAGCTGTCGTGTTCCTATTCGCGCTCGCGCACAGGCGTCGCGACGGGGGACGGGTTCCATCCGCGCGACCGGCTGTTCGAAGGCGACGTGCTGATGTCGACCATCAACAACGAGATGATGCGGATTACCGCCGACACGCCGGAGGTGAAGGGCATGCACGACGTGCACGGACGGATGTGCAACCGCAAGCTCTACGAGGCGCTGGGCACGCCGGGCAAGGACGGGTGCCACGAGATCATCGCAGATGCGGTCGCGCCGTGGGGCCTGTTGCCCGAGGACATTCCCGATACGATGGACCTGTTCATGAACTACCATCACGACTGCGCGCACGGCTGGTGGGTGCTGGAGGATGGCGTGTCGAAGCCGAGCGACTATATCGAGTTCGAGGCGCTGATGGATTGCCTCGTTGCGCTGTCCAACTGCCCCTTCTATCGCGGCACGCCGATGAAGGTCGAAATCTTCGAGGGAGAAAGCCGATGAGCGGCGCATCCACCACCACCATGTCCGGCGGCGAAGCGATCGTCGATGCGCTGATCCGGAACGGCGTCGATACCGCGTTCGGCATTCCGGGCGTCCAGCTCGACCCGCTGTTCGACGCGCTCTACGACGCGCAGAATTCGCTGCGCGTGATCCACACCCGCCACGAGCAAGGCGCGGGTTACATGGCGCTCGGCTATGCCGCGGCGACGGGCAGGGTCGGCACCGCCATCGTCGTGCCGGGGCCCGGCCTCCTCAACGCATCCTCTGCAATTGCGACGGCCTACGCGCTCAACCTGCCGATGCTCACCGTCGCCGGGCAGATCCCGTCGCGGCTGATCGGCAAGGGGACCGGCCAGCTGCACGAGCTGCCCGACCAGCTCGCCATCGCCAGGGGCCTCACCAAGTGGGCGGCGCGGATGGATTCCCCCGCCGACGTGCCGGCGACCATGGCCGAGGCGTTCCGCCAGCTCAACGAGGGCCGCAGGCGCCCGGTCGAAGTCGAGATGGCGCTTGACCTCCTGAAGGAGAAGGGCGAGGTGTCGCCGCTCGATCCGCCCGAAGCCTCTGCGTTGCTGGAGCCCGATCCCGACGAGATCGAGGCGGCCGCGAAGCTGCTCGGCGCGGCCGAGAAGCCGCTGATCTTCGCCGGCGGCGGCGCCATCGACGCCGGCCCCGAACTGAAAATGCTGTCCGACATGCTGCAGGCGCCGGTCGTGATGTCGCGCGGCGCGTTCGGCGCGTTGGACAGCCGCGATCCGTTCGCGCTGACGCCGCCGCACGGCCACGAGCTGTGGGGCGGTGCCGACGCCGTGCTCGCGGTCGGGACGCGGCTCGTGCCGATGGTGCCGGCCTGGGGCCTCGACGACGGCTTGAAGATCGTGCGCCTCGACGTCGACCCGGAAGAGATGACGCGCTCGTCGACGCCCGCCGTCGCGGTCCGGGCCGACGCGGCGCTCGGCCTGCGCGCGCTCTTGGACGCCGTGCCCGCGCACAACCGGAAGCGCGGCGACCGGACGGGCGAGATGACCGATCTCAAGGCCGCCGTGCAGCGGGAGATCGACAAGCTCGACCCCCAGGTGCCCATCCTGAATGCCATCCGCCGCGCGCTGCCCGAGGACGGCATCTTCGTCGAGGAACTGACCCAGCCCGGCTACGTCGCGCGCTTCGCCTTTCCCGTCTACCGGCCGCGCACCTTCATCCACACCGGCTATCAGGGCACTCTCGGCTACGCGTCGCCGACGGCGATGGGCGCCAAGGTCGGCATGCCCGACAAGAAGGTGCTCGCCATCTCCGGCGACGGCGGCTTCATGTTCAACGTGCAGGAGCTCGCGTCCGCCGCGCAGCACGGCATCGACGTCGTCGTGGTCGTCTTCAACGACGGCGCCTACGGCAACGTGAAGCGCATCCAGCAGCAAATGTTCGAAGGCAAGAACATCGCCGTCGAGCTCAAGAACCCCGACCTGATGAAGCTCGCCGACGCGTTCGGCATCCAGGGCCTCCGCGTCCGCTCGCCCGCGGAGCTGGAGCGAGCCATCGGCGAGGGTTTTGCGACCCCCGGCCCGACGCTGATCGAATACCCGATCGGCGAGGTGCCCGACCCGTGGCACCTGATCTTCCAGGGCAAGGTGCGGGGGTAGGGTCGGAAGGTCGACGACTTTCCCGGCGTCATCCCGGACTTGTTCCGGGATCCAGTCTATGAGGCCCGAAACCCGGTGATGGCTCTGGACCCCGGCACAAGGCCGGGGTGACAAGCGAGGCGGTTACTCGGTAGGGGCGCCCCAAGCGAAAAACGGCGGGCACGCGAAGAGCCGCCGTTTTTTTGTTCTGTCAGATGCTGAAGATCAGTTCTCTTCGGCGATCAGCCGGTTGAGGATCTTCTCGTAGGCGTTCGGGCCCGCGTCGATGCTGAGGCGCTGCGGGTCGGGCTCGTCGCTGAGCGCGTCCATCGAGACCTGCTGCGCCTCGATCACCGGCACGTCCTGGTCGGCGAAGGCGAAGGTCCGCATCTTGTAGATCAGCTCGCGCAGTTCCTTGTTGCGGTCGTCGTCGGTCTGCACGTTCCAGCGCGCGGCGCAGTAGTAGTAGTGCGTCGTGCGGTCGGTTTCCGGCGTCAGCCAGTGCAGCGCCATGTAGCCGGTGCCGCTTTCCCTGGGTTCGCCGGTCCTGCAGGCGCCGAAATTGAGCCGCAGGTTCGAGGCCGGGAACCAGGTGATCGCCGTCCACTGGTCGCCGCGCGCCTGCAGTTCGGGATCGCTGGTGAACATCTTGATCATGCCGGGCGTTTCCGCGTCCTCGGTAAAGCGGGATACGGTGACGGCGTCGCCCTCGACGGTCACGTCCGGATCGGTTTCCGCGCTATCCGGATTGCCGAGGATGCCGGCATGGGTGAAGCAGATGTGGCTGAGATCCAGCAGATTGTCGACCAGCAGGCCGTAGTGGCATTTCACGTGCAGATAGCCGAACTGCGTAACGTGCAGCTCCGGCGTGTCGTCGAGGCAGCTGTAGTCCGGGATCTTGTCGAGGTCCGGCGTGTGGTCGCCCATCCAGATCCACATCAGGCGGTGCTTCTCGACCACCGTGTAGCTCGGCAAATGCAGGGCGTCGGAAATCTTCTGGCTGCCGTGCGGGTTCTTGACGCACTTGCCGTCGGCGCCGAATTCGAGGCCGTGATAGATGCACTGGATCTTGTCGCCCGGGCACAGCGTGCCCATCGACAACGGCACGAAGCGGTGCGGGCAGCGGTCGCGGATCGCGGCGATGCCGCCGTCCTCCTTACGGAAGAACACCAACGGCTCGTTGAGGATCGTCCGGTGCATCAGTTCGCCTTCCTTGAGCTCTTCGGACGGCGTCACCACGTACCAGGTGTTGCGCAGGAATTTGGATTTCGAAAGCTTTCGCGTCTCGGTCGCGTTCTTCGGGAACAGCGTGGGCGCGATGCCGATGAGGGCGGGGCCTGAATCGTCCGGTGCCATGGTTTCTCTCCCTGTCTCGTCTTAACCGACGGATCGCCCGAGTATATTTTACCCGCACGCCGCCGCAATAATTATTCGCTAGCGAACGTTTCGGGTCTCCGAGGCAGGGCGGGCCGGGCCCGTATTACGCGACCCCGTAGCGTTTCCGGTAGGTCGCCCGGAGGCCTTCTTCCGTCACGCCCGGCTGCGCATAGGCGGGCGACAGCACCGGCTGGACGTCCGACAGCTCGATAAGCACCGCGTCGTGCACCTTGGTCTCGGGGCCGAGTTCGGCCTCCATGACTGCGCGGAACTCCTCGTAGAGCGCGTCGCCCGGCGAATGCACCGTCGCCGTGCCGGTAAAGCGATAGCCCCGCCGCGCGAACACGTCGACGCAGTTGATCTCGATCCTGGGGTCGCGTTTCAGGTTCGCTATCGTCCCCGGCGAGGCGAGGTTGGCGAAGATCAGCTTGTCGTCGCGCCATGGCCGCAGGGTGCTCTTGGGCGACAGGTTGGGGCTGCCGTCCGAGTTCGTCGTCGCGGCGAAGCTCAGGTTCGCGCTGGCGATGATCGCCTTCATGTCGTCGTCGAGCATGGGTGTCTCCTTCCGGCCGGGATGGTAGGGTGGAGGCTCATGGCGCGTAAAGCGCCTTATATCCGCATCTATGTTTTTTCCGGAGCTTGTCCCATCGATATCGACACGATCGGCGCCTACGACGCGGGCGCGGCGGACTACGCCGCCGACTGGGAGGACGGCCAGCCGCCGCCCGACGATCTCTACGCCGCGCTGACGGAGTATTTCCGCCCCGGGCCGACCGCCGATATCGGCTGCGGCAGCGGTCGCGATACGGCGTGGCTCGCGGCGAACGGCTACGATGCCGTGGGCATCGACGCTTCGCAGGGCCTGCTCGACGAGGCGGCGCGCCGCCATCCCGGCATCGGCTTTCTGAAGGATGCGCTACCGGCCCTGCCGACGCTTCCCGACGGCGCGTTCGCCAACGTGCTGTGCGAGACCGTGATCATGCACCTGCCGCCGGCCGAGGCGGCCGCCGCCGCGCGCCGCCTCTCGACGCTGCTCGCGCCCGACGGCACGCTCTATCTGAGCTGGCGCGTCACGTCCGGCCAGGACGTGCGCGACAAGGCGGGGCGGCTCTACGCCGCGTTCGATACGGCCCTCGTCCGCGACGCGCTCGGCGATGCCGATCGCGCGCTCAAGCTGCTGCTCGACGAGGAGATCGTCAGCGCGTCCTCGGGGCGCGTCGTCCACCGCCTCGTCGTGCGGAAGGGTTAGCGCGAATGGCCGCGGCCGCCGCCAGCACCAAGCGGAAGATCTGGTTCGCCCGGCTGGCCGACGAACTCGCCGCGCGCGAGGGCGTGACCGCCGCTGTGCGGGACGATGGACGGACGGCGTTCGAGATCGTGCCGCCCCAGGCCGGAACCGGCGGAACGGCAGAGTTCGCCCTCGCGCCGCCCGACGGCGAATTTGCCGCGCTCAAGGACGACTGCGCGCGCCTCCGCGACGTGCTGACCCGGCTCGGCATCGCAGAGGGCGCAACGTATGTGCCCGAACCGCCGCCTGCCGCGCGGCCCGGCGGCCGGTCCATGACGCCCCAGATGCGCGAGGCCCGCGCCGCCCGCAAGCGCGAGTTCGACGCGTGGCAGAAGCTGTGGCGCACGCTGCGCAAGGCCGAGGAGGCGCTCGATGTCGAGTACGAGATCGCCCAGATGAAGGACTATTACTGAGGCCCGGCCCGGCCGGACAGCTGTCGGAATTCTTTTCGCGTATGTCGGAAATTTTGACGCATCTGGCGTCAACGCGGTCTCTGATATTATTAATACATTGATTCTTAATAATAAATTATGTTGGCACGCTTCTTGCTTATATTGGCTGAGCATAACAAGTACCTGTCGTTCGGAGTTCAGCATGTTCGGTCGTATCAAATCCCCCCGCAGCCTCGTTCTCGGCATCGCCGCTGCTACCGGTCTTTTTGCCGCGGCGCAGGCGAACGCGCACACGATTTCGGTCGGCACCTATAACGCCGGCGCGATCGGCAGCGTGACGGTGGTTCTGGGTTCGTATCATGGTTCGGGGGCGCCGGAAGGCTCCATCCAGCTCATTTCGGGTCCCGTGACGACCGGCGTCATCGCCTTCAGCGACCTGACCCTGACCAAGCCGGGCGACCTCATCGACGGCGACAACAACTTCTTCGCGCCGACCAGCCCGGGCGGCTCTCCCGCGGGTACGTTCGTCCAAGCGACGAACACGACGGGTCAGAACGTTACGCGATGGCAGTCGGTCACCTTCACCGGCCTGACGGCGGGCGACTACACCTATCAGATAAGCGGCATGAATTCCGCCGTGTGGGAAGATTGGGGCTCGCTGACCAACAACTGGCAGGGCGAGTTGACCATCACCGGTGAAGTGGTCGTCGGAGAACTGCCCGAACCAGGCACGCTCGCCGTCCTCGGTCTCGGCCTCGCGGCGATTGGCGTAGCGCGTCGCCGACGCACCGCCTGATACTACGGTACCGGACAGAACGCGATACGGCGGCTCCTTCGGGCGCCGCCGTTTTCGTTCGTGGGCTTCGGGGCCCTAGCCCGCGGAATCGAGGAAGATCGCCGCGAATGCGTCCACTGCGAACGACGCCATCAGGCCGCACAGGACGAACGCGGCCGCCGCCGCTGCCAGCCCGATGACGATCATCACCCCGTCGCGCTCGATGATGCCCATCGACAGGAAGGCCAGCGCGATGGCCGGCGGCAGGTTGATCAGCGGCACCGGCAGGATCATCGCGACGCCGAGCGCGGCGCAGACCGCGCCGAGGACGATCGGCATCGGCGGCGCGGTGAGGATCAGCCAGCGCGGCCGGATATAGCGTTCCATTGCCTCGATCCCCGGCAGGACCCGCCGCCCCAGCCGCCGCGCGCGGTCGACCGAGACGCGGCGCGCCGAGACGAAACCCGGCAGCCGCGGCGCCGGCAGGCCGCGCGCCATCTGCACCGCCGGGACCAGCATTGCGAGGCCGGCGATGAACGAGACGATCGGCAGCAGACCGAGCAGGGTGAGCACGAACAGCAGCCCGCCGAACGACCGCCGCCGGAAATGGAAGACGATCTCGCCCACTGTGACGTGCCGCCCCTGGAGGTCGCGCAGGATCTGCGCCAACAGGACGGACATGCTGTCCTCGCGCGGCGGGGGCGGTGCGCCGGACACCGCATCCTGCATCGCATCCGGCATCTCGTCCGATGGCGCATCGGTCGGGGAATCGGGCGGCGGCACGGAAGGCGACCCGGTCATGCGGCCGTTCCTGCGCGGCGGCACGGTCGCCCCGTCTCCATCATCGTCGTTCCCTCCCTGCCGTCGCCAGCGGTTCGCGCACCTAATCACGCGGCGGAGCGATAGGAAAGACGGCGCGGCGCCGAACCGGAATAGTGCGCTGCCGCCAGCCGCTGTCCGCGATCCTGCGCCGGGGCCGCGAGCATTGCGATTCGACGCCGTTCGCTGCTAATAACTACGCTGAGGCAGGCGCATGAGACGGATTGCGCGCGCGGCGGCCCGGCGCCTTCCTAATTTCGGGCCGCCCGACGATAATGCCGCCCCACGGGTTTCGCCCGGACAAAGGCGTCGAGGCGGGGTGCTGAGGCAGAATCAGGTAAGAAACTTGCGGTTCATATCCTTTTCGTCCGGCGCGTTTCCGACGGCGCTTCTCGCGTTCCTGGCCATCGCGACACCCAGCCCGGCCTACGCTTATATCGACGCCGGCGTCGGCAGCATGATCCTCCAGCTCCTGCTCGGCGGCATCGGCGGTGCGCTCGTTGTCCTGAAGCTCTACTGGCACCGAATCAAACGGGTCCTGTCGCCCGGCAGTGACGAGGAGAAGCCGCAGCCGGCCGAGAGCGAGCTTCACAAGGAACAGTAGAGGGGCAGGCCGCTGGCCGCGCGCAGTCCGACCCGATGAATGCCGTTCGTTACGATGCAGGTTCGTTCCGCGACCCCGGCGGTCGCGTACTGATTTCAGGCGACCGGGTCTATCGCACGATCATGCCGTCTGCCGCCGCCGCGTTCCGGGCGGTCTCCGAAACGGGCCTGTTCGGCGAGCTGTTCGAGCGGGAATGGCTGCTGCCTTTCGAGGAGAAGGCCGACCTCGATCTCGGCGCCGACGTGCGCGGCCACGAGACGCTGCTCGAGAGCACGCGTCTCCGGACCCTCTCCTGGCCTTACGAATGGTCTTTCTCCGCGCTTCGCCGGGCGGCGCTCCTTCATCTCGACATCCATCTCGCTGCCATGGAGCGGGGCGTTACGCTCAGC
>JAYQUR010000101.1:0-10196 GCA_038148075.1 Alphaproteobacteria bacterium
CCCCTTTACTGCCTTTTACGATAAGGGTCGCCTTCAGGTTGCCGCTCGACGTGAAGATCGCTCCCACCGATACGTAGTTCGGTTCCTCTTCCGCCCTGAACCGCGCATCCGCGGTCGCGGCATCGATCGCGCGGTCGGCAGCGTTCAGCACCGATGCAGCGGCGCGTTCGGCATTTTCCTTGTTGTCCGTGCTCTCGAGAAAGAGCCAGCCGAATACACCGACCGCAAGCAGGACGAGAACCGGCAAACAGAACTTAACGAACTTCTTCACGACGTCTTTCCTTTCGGAATTTACTCGCGAAGCTATGGGAATTTGGTAAACGAAGCTTGAATATCCACAACCATCGAAATACTCATCCGCCATAGCGGCGGTTGCCGCGCCATGAGCGTACATTTCGGGAGCGGTCGATGACTGCCGACACCGTCTTTCACATCTGCAGCCATTCGGAATGGGACCGTGCGCAGGCGGCAGGCCGCTACGAAGGGTCGGACCTGGACCGTCGGGACGGCTTTATCCACTTCTCCACGCGCGAGCAGGCTGTAAGAACCGCCGCGTTGCACCTGGCCGGCCGAAAAGGACTGGTACTGCTGGAAGTCGACGCCGGTTCGCTCGGCGCAGCGCTGAAATGGGAAAAATCCAGAAACGGCGCCCTGTTTCCCCACCTGTACGGTCCATTGCCCACCGATACGGTCCGGGCGGTTCACGACCTCCCGGTCGGCCCGGACGGTGCGCACCTGTTTCCGAAAGGTTTCTGAGCCGCGGCGGAATTTCCCCTTTTCAGCCGTGAATTAATTGCCCTCCTCAAAGCTCGCCCCATTTTGACTTCATGAACAAACAAACACGCCGTCATTGTGATACGGTTAGCGCCGAATGACCGAAGACAGCTTCAGTTCCGATCTCGGCGCGCTGCTGCCGCGTCCGTGGCGGTATGCCCACGTAATCTGCCGCGACCCCGACCTCGCGAACGACCTCGTCCAGGCGACGTGCGAATGGGCACTGTCGCGCCGCGAGCAGTTCCAGCCCGGAACGCGGCTCGATGCATGGACGTTCACGATCCTTCAATCGATCTGAAAGAACGAGCTCCGCCGCGACTCCATCCGCCGTGGACAGGGCTTTGTCGATGCCGAAGACGCCGGGCTGGTCGACAAGCAAGAGTCGGCGGAAGGGAAGATTTTCTTTGCTGAAGTGTTGTCTGCTGTAGATCGGTTACCCGAAGCGCAGAAATCGGCCATTTACCTCGTCTATGTCGAGGGGCTGAGCTACGAGGAAGCGGCGGCGGCGCTGGAAATCCCTGCCGGCACGCTCACGAGCCGCCTCGTTCGCGCCCGGGCCAAGATCGCGGACATGGTACGCGACGGCGACATTGCCGTCCCGGAGAGTAAAGTAGAATGACGATCGCCGAAGACAGATTGCTGGCCTATGTCGACGGCCTCCTGTCGCCGGAGGAAGCGGCTGCCCTCGAGGCGGAACTTCGCACCGACGGGGAAGCCGCGGCGCTGGTGGATGCTCTGCGCGCGTCCGACCTGCCCTACCGCGAGGCAGCGGAATCGCTGATTTCCGTCCCCGATCTGTCCGAAATCGAAGCGTTCCTCGCCTCCCCGCCCGAACCGGCGCGCTCCGGGGGCTCTGCCATTCGCTGGGTCGGCGCAGTCGCGGCGGCGGTTCTCCTCTTCGTCGCCGGCATCTATTCAGAACAGAATTTCTTCCAGCCCGAGAAATCCCAATGGGCGGAATGGCTGGAGGAAATCGCCTCCTACCAGGCGCTCTACACCCGCGAGACCCTCAGCCTCGGGACGCCTCCCGCCGATCGGGTCCGGCGCCAGATGGCTCGGGTCAGCAGGGCTTTGGGCCATGAAATCAAGGCGCCGGATTACGGATCCGTTGCAGCCGAATTCAAATATGCCCGGATGTACGGCATCGAGGGACAACCGCTCGCGCAGATTGCGTATCTTCCGAAGGAAGGGAAGCCGTTCTCACTCTGCATGATGAAGACCGACATCGCCGACCATCCCCCCCGGTACGCAGAAGCCTATGGCATGAAGCTCGCGACCTGGCGCCACAAAGGCATCGCCTGGGTCTTCGTCGGCGGCGTCAGCGAGACCGAACGCGATAGGTACATCGAAATCGCCCGCCGGCAGATCGGTTCCTGAACCGGCCGGCGTCATAAAATTTCCGCCCCGACGGATGATTCCGCAGCGAAGCGTGTTCTTTACAACGTGTTAATCGCACAGCGTGAGTGGCCAACCCCACCGGCCCTCTCGTTCCGTCTTCCCGGCGCTGCTCCCGGGCAGGATCCGGCGCCGGGAAGACGGACATATTCCAATTAATAAATTACCTTTAGAAATTTTTGCAAATTACTGTTTTTGCATTATTTTTTAATACGCTCACCTGAAATCGCGAAGCTATCCCTTCGCGGCAACCCGGATATCGTGATACGATCCGCCTTCAAACCCAGGGAGAGCGAAGCCATGGCCGAAGCGCGGGTTGCCGTCGAAGACCGAACCGTTCGCGGCATGATGCAGTTCACGATCGATACGGGAGAGGTTCCCGTCACGCAGGTCTCGGACGGCGGCGGCCGCACCGACCCAAAGACCGGCTCATACGAGATGCGCGAGATCAGCGTTCATGACGGCCGCCCGGATGCGGAGCGTTTCGATCTCGAGACCGACGGCTTCTGCTTTCTCCGGGCGGACACCGCCGTAACGGATTTCACCGACGACGCTCAGGTCCGCGAGATCTACTACCCCGAGATCGAAAAGCTGCTGCTTGAGGTTACCGGCGCCGAAAAAGTCATCGTGTTCGATCATACGATCCGTATCGGCGATCCGGAGAAGCGAAAGCGTCTCAAGGTCCGCGATCCGGTGCGCGCAGCCCACAACGACCTGACCGACCAGTCGGGACCGCAGCGCGTTCGCGACCTGCTCCCCGCTGAGGAAGCGGAAATGCGGCTGAACCGGCGCTTCACGTCCATCAATGTCTGGCGGCCGCTTACGGGCCCGGTGAAAACCGACCAGATCGCCATCTGCTCGTGGGACAGCATCGGTCCGGACGACATGATCTATTCGGAGCGGGTCTACAAGGATCGTGTCGGCAGCATCCTCAACATGAGCTACAGCCCCGACCAGCACTGGGTCTATTTCCCCGAAATGGAGCGCGAGGAGCTGATCCTGCTGAAGTGCTACGATTCCGAGCGCGACGGCCGCGCCCGCTGGACCGGCCATGCCGCGTTCGAACCGCCGGAGGGGCACGACCCGTCCCTGCCCGCGCGCGAAAGCATCGAGATCCGCACGCTGCTGTTCTACTGACCGCGGCCGCACCGTCAAACAGGGAGACGATCCAATGGAACGCACCGCATCCTGCGTCTGCGGGCAACTGAGCGTCACAATGGACGGCGATCCGGCCATCGTGAACATGTGTCACTGCACGGACTGCCAGCGGCGGACCGGCAGCCCCTTCCAGATCGGCGCGTTTTTCAAGGAAGAACAGCTCAAATCGGTCGAGGGCGAGTACACCACCTATGTCCGGACCGCCAATTCGGGCCGCACGATCGATGTGAACTTCTGCCCCAATTGCGGGGTTTCGGTGTTTTTCCGTCCGGAAGCGCGTCCCGGAATCGTGGGCGTGTTCGGCGGCAGCTTCGCGGACCCGGACTTCCCCGCCCCGACCCAGACCTCCTGGACGCAGTCCAAACATCACTGGATAGACCTGCCGGACGTCCCGGCCGACAAGATCTTCGAGCAGCAGTCTTCGTGACCTCGGTAGAGGGGCTGCCGGCCGCCTAGAACGGCAGGCCCGTATAGTTCTCCGCGAGCGCAGCCTTCGCCGCCTCCGACGACAGCAGATATTCGAGCTCCGTCCGCTGAAGCATCGCTTCGTAGGAGGTCGAGTCCGGAAACGTGTGCAGCATGGTGGTCATCCACCAGGAGAACCGCTGCGCCTTCCAGACGCGCGCGAGCGCTCTGTCGGAATAGTCGTCGAGGCCGCTGTCGTCGTCCCGCTGATAGTGATCGAGCAGCGCGTGATACAGGTAGTAGATGTCCGATGCGGCGCTGTTGAGACCCCGCGCACCGGTAGGCGGCACGATATGGGCCGAATCTCCTGCCAGGAACATCTTCCCGTAGCGCATCGGCTCTGCGACGAAGCTCCGGAGCGGCGCGATCGACTTCTCGATCGACGGTCCCGTTTCCAGCCGGTCCGCGACTTCCGCCGGCAGGCGCGCCTTCAGCTCCGTCCAGAAATCGTCGTCCGACCAATCCTCGACCGTGTCGGTCAGCGGCACCTGGATGTAATAGCGGCTCAAGGTCTGCGAGCGCAGCGAACAGAGCGCGAAACCGCGCGCGTGCTTCACGTAGATAAGCTCGGGATTGACCGGTTTGGTGCGCGACAGAAGCCCAAGCCAGCCGAACGGGTAGAGCCGTTCGTGCTCGCGCAAAACGTCCTTCGGGATCGATTTTCGGCTGACGCCGTGAAAACCGTCCGCACCGATCACGAAATCGCAGTCGATGCGGACGATCTCGTCGCCCGCACGATAGGTGACGTAGGGACTGTCCGTATCCACGTCGTGCGGCCGAACGTCGTCCGCGTTATGCACGATGTTCCCGCCCATCCGGTCCCGCGCCTCGTAGAGATCGCGGGTCAGCACCGACTGGCCGTATACCATCACCGAGCTGCCTCCCGAGTACTAGTTCAGGTCCATACGGTCTAGGACGCCGTCATGGGCGATGAGGAAGCCGTCATGGATCTCGCCCTCGTCGTCCATCCTCTCGCCGCACCGCGCTTCGCGCATCAGTTCCGCGAACCCGTGCTCGAGCACGCCGGCACGGATGCGCGCGAGAACGTACTCCCGGCTTTGCCGTTCGAGGATGATCGTGTCGATGCCCTTGAGGTGCAGGAGCTGGGAAAGAAGCAGACCCGACGGTCCGCCGCCGATGATGCAGACTTGCGTTTTCATGCCGGTTCCTCCTAATTTTGGACCATTCTAACCGCCATATCGCCTATCGGAATGGATCCTTTTCTCGTATATTTGGATGAATCGAACATCGCGCAGGCCACGCTCGGCCGCGCGGTCGTCAACTGCAATCTCTACGGCGAAGCAGGCGACCTGCCCGACGTGGTTCATTGCGAAACGATAGAAACGCGGTCCCGGCTGCACAATTGGGAACTCGGTCGCCATCGCCACGGACGTCTGCACCAGATACTACTGGTAGAACGTGGCGGAGGGACCGCCCATCTCGAAGGCCGCACCTCTCCCCTTTCGGCAATGACCGGAGTCAATGTCCCCATCGGCAGCATCCACGGCTTCACGTTCGAGCCGGAAACCGAGGGCTGGGTGGTGACGCTCGCCGCCAAGACGATGGACGACACGCTTGACCGGACCGACCCGCTGCATCGGGCAGTCGGGAGACCGGCGTTGTTCCGCGCCACGGAAGAAATCCGCTCCGTCATGCGAAGCATCTTCGAGGAATACGACGGGCGGGCCTTCGGACGCGCCCAGATGCTGCGCTCGCAGAGCGGTATTCTGCTCGCCCTCGTCGCGCGGGGCCTGCAGTCCGGCCGCCCCGCATCGGAAGCATTGGGTATCGATCCACGCTTCGTCGGGTTCGAACGCCTGATCGAGGAGCGTTTCACCGAGCATTGGAGCGTATCGGACTATGCGGACGAACTCGGCATGACGCCGACGCATCTGAGCCGACTTGCCCGCGCGGCGACGGGCCAGCCCGCATCGCGCGTGATCGAGGAACGCGTCATTCGGGAGGCGCGCCGCAATCTCGTCTATACCGAGTTATCGGTATCGGTGGTCGCCTATGCACTGGGGTTTTCGGACCCGGCCTATTTCAGCCGGCTGTTCAAGCGCGCGACCGGCATGTCGCCCCGCCGCTTTCGCGAACTAGCGAACGGCAAGGACGGAAATGCCGCGTCGTGATGCAGGCTAGTCGTCGAACATCGCGACGCAGTCGATCTCGACGTTGACGCCCTTGCGGTGCGGGGTGCCCCCGATGCAGGTGCGAGTCACCTTCTCGCCCTGCATGAACTCGGTGAAGGCCTCGTTGAACTTCGGGAAATCGGCGGTATCGCGCAGGCAGACGCGCATGTTGACCACATTGGTGAAATCGGCGCCGGCCGCGGTCAGTACGCCCTGCAGGTTCGTCAACGTCTGGCGCGTCTGAACCTGGATATCCTCGGAGACGACCTCTTTCGTCTCCGGGTCCAGCGGTCCCTGCCCCGAGACGAACAGCATGTTCCCGAACCGGATGCCCTGGGCAAGCGGCGATGCGGTGGCCTTGTCGGTGAAGCCGGTGGTGGGCGCGTTGGCGGAGGTGACGATCTGTTTGGGCATGTTTCTCGCTGTTCGTTTTTTCAGTTGCTCAGAAATCGCGGCCTGGATGGACGGTGCCGCACTTGTCGCAGGTGCGCGCCTCGACGGAATCGAAGAAATTCGAATAGGCGAGCGACACCGGATCCTTGGTGTAGTCGTCGACCACGAAGAACTCCTCATGGATAAGCGCATCGCAACTCGGACAGAACCACTGGAAGGAGTCCGTCTCGCCCGCGCGGCGCATGCGCTCGCCGACCAGTAGGAACGCGTCCTCCGGAAAACGCGGCGAATGCGGAATGCCGGCGGCGGTGTATATCGTCTCGCCCGCCTTCAGGACGGCGACCTCTTCCTTGCCGTCCGGCGTCCGGTAATGGAGGTTCATCGTCCCCTTCAGCATCGTCATGTGTTCGTCGGACGGGTTGATGTG
Source organism: Alphaproteobacteria bacterium (assembly GCA_038148075.1). GTDB lineage: Bacteria > Pseudomonadota > Alphaproteobacteria > MPNO01 > UBA830 > JAYQUR01. Next base: position 6,745 of record JAYQUR010000101.1, read on the forward strand.
GAACTCGCTGCGATAGGCCCGGCCGCGGGCGACGAACATCAGCGTGTCAGCCGATTGCCAGAGAACCTTCACGTAACGTCCGGTCTCCGCAAGTTCCTTCGAAATTGCCTCGTGGTCGGCGATGGGCATGGGAAGCATTTCTGAATCTCCCTTTGTTCGATTGATGCAGTCTAACCGATCGCGCATCAGGTCGCGATATGCCAGCCGCCGTTGATGTGGATCGTCTGGCCGGTCGTGTAACGTCCGCGCGGGCCGCACAGGAGCCGGACCATCGCCGCAATATCCTCCGGCGCGCCTGCCCGGCCGAGCGGGATCGGCCGATCCTTGAAATGCTGGGATATACGGTGGGGTTCGCCGTCGTGTTCGATATGCCCGGGCGCAACGCAGTTCACGGTGATGTCGCGCTCGGCGAACTCGCTCGCCATCGAGCCGGTCAGCCCGACGAGGCCGGCCTTCGCCGCCGCGACGGCGGTGCGGTTCTCGACGCCGGCGTGGCCCGACACGCCGCCCAGATTGACGATCGATGCCCGGTCGGATTTCTCGAGCCATGGCAGCGACGCCTTGGTGCACAGGAAGCAGGCGTCGAGCGTGCTCGAAATCACGCCGCGCCATTCGGCGAGTTCGATCTCAGGGACCGGCTTCGCGAGGCGGTTGGAGACGTTGTTGACGAGGATATCGATCCCGCCGAACGCGTTCGCCGCTGCCGCGACCATGCCCTCGACCTGCGCAGGATCGGTCACGTCCGCCATGTGCACGATCGCCTTCCCGCCGTGGGCTCGCACCGCGTCCGCGACAGCCTCTCCCGCATCTACCGACGTCCGGCCGTTGATCAGCACCGATGCGCCGGCCTTCGCAAGCTCGATCGCGATGGTCTTGCCCATGTTCCTGACGCTGCCGGTGACGATCGCCGCCGCGCCTTCGAGTTCCCTGTCCGCCATTCGGTCCTCCCTGTTGGCCGGCGAATCTATCGCTTTTCCGTACGCGATGGCAGGGGGGCAGCTTGCCTCCGCACCTGTGCCGCGCCATCATCCACCGGGGAAACGGGAGGACTTAAGGATGAACGTACAAACGCCCTTCGAAGCGCCGGTGGTGGACAGTCTCGCCGTTCGCGTGGTGGTGGATTCTCATTACGAGCGTTTTCTGCCCAAATCCACGCACGAGCAGGTCGCGATAGAGCATGTCGGCCAGATGCCGGGTCGCCAGATGACCAGCCTCGCCGGCGAATGGGGCCTCTCGCTTCACCTGAAATCGCAGAAAGAAGGCGCGACAGCCGAGTATCTGCTCGATTTCGGCTATACCCCCGAAATCCTCAATCGCAATTTCGATATCCTCGGGATCGAGGCTGCCAAGCTGACCGGCCTGATCCTCAGCCACGGGCACCGGGACCATTTCGGCGGGCTGGAGGGATTCGTCACGCAGCACCGCAACCGCATGACCGACGACATGTCTCTGTTCATCGGCGCGGAGGACGTCTTCAAGGAGAAATGGCTCAAGGGCAAGATGAAGGGCCGCGAGCACCTGCCGCCCGAGCCGATTTCCTGGGGCGCGCTCGACAAAACCATGCTCACTGCCCAGCTCGTCGCGCCGGTCTGCTGCGAGAAGCCGCATGTCCTCGACGGGCCTTTCACGTCCGGCTACATCGAGCGCACGACGTTCGAACAGGTCACCGGCGGCACGATGGTCGATCCCGACGATCACTTCACCGCCGAGGAACGCACCGGCAAGCTCGTCAAGGACGAGCACCCGGAAGAGCACGCAACCTGCTATATCGTGAAGGGCCGCGGCCTCGTCGTCATTTCGTCCTGCGGCCACGCCGGCATCATCAACTCGGTGAAAACGTCGATGGCCGTCGCCGGCGTCGACAAGGTCCATGCCGTCATCGGCGGGTTCCATCTCGGCATGGCGCCGGACGACTACATCCAGCATACGGTCGACGAAATGGAAGCGCTCAATCCCGACGTCGTCGTGCCGATGCACTGCACCGGCCAGCGCTTCATCCAGGCATTCAAGGAACGCATGCCCGGCAAGATCGTCGGCTCGAACCTCGGCAGCGTGTTCACCTTCGGAGTTTAAGCCTCAGGCGGCCTCCGCCTTCGGCAGCGGCGCTTTCCCGAGGATCGCATCCGACGCCTTCTCCGCCATCATGATGACGGTGGCGTTCAGGTTGCCTCCGACGATGTCCGGCATCGTCGATGCGTCGACGACGCGCAGCCCGTCCAAACCGCGGACGCGGAAATCCGCATCCACAACGGCCCGGTCGTCGGCGCCCATCCGGCAGGTCGACGTCGGGTGGAACACGGTCCCGAGGGATTCCCGCACATAGGCATCGATCGCCCCGTCGTCGTCGACGGAGACGTGTTCGCCGGGCAGGAACTCCGGGCCGCGCGTTTCGTCGAAAGCCGGCTGTTGTCCAAGCTTGCGCATGATCCGGAAGCTCTCGCGCAACACGCGTTTATCCTCATCCGTCGACAGGAAATTGTTCAGAATGCGCACGGGGTCGCGCGGTTCCGCCGAACGGAGCCATACCCGCCCCCGGCTCTCGGGACGCAGATGACAGGCCCGGAACGCATAGGTCTGCTCCGCCGGGGGCATGATGCCCGGAAACCACTGCTTCGCACTCATCGACATCGGCCGGAAGAACATCTGGATGTCGGGAATCTCGAGATCCGGCCGGCTTTTCACGTAGCCGGTCAGCGACGACGGCGGCGACGCCGCCATGCCGGTGCCGAACAGCTTCACCCGCGCAACATGGAACGTCAGCCGGTCGAGCCTGAGGTCGCGGTGAAACTGCGACTGCCCCTTGTAGTAGTATTCGACGCCGATGGCGGGGTGGTCCTGCAGGTCGTGGCCGACGCCCGGCATCTCGTGCACGACCGGTATTCCCATCTCCGACAGGTGATCGCCCGGCCCGATGCCCGACAGCAGCAGCACCTGAGGCGAATTGATCGCGCCGCCCGACAGGATCACTTCCTTCTCGGCGCGGACGGTGCGGGTCTTGCCGTCCCGGGTGTATTCGATCCCGACCGCGCGCCCGTCCTCGACGATCACGCGGTTCACGTGGGCGCGAACCTCCACGTCGACATTCGCCCGCTGCATCGCCGGACGAAGATAGGCGACGGCGGCGGACTGGCGGCGCCCTTTCACCGCGTTTACCTGCAGGCGGGCGAAACCTTCCTGGGAAGCGCCGTTGTAGTCGGGCGCCTTCGCGTAGCCTGCCTGTTCGACGGCCGCGAAGAAACGGTCGAAGATCGGGTCCCGTACGTTCGTGGTCTGGATCTTCCACGGGCCGTCAGAGCCGTGGTACGGGTCGTCGCCGTCCTGGAACGCCTCGGCCCGCTTGAAATACGGCAGTACGTCGTCGTACGACCAGCCGGTCAGTCCCTTCTGGCGCCAGCGGTCGTAATCGCCGTGATTCCCGCGCACATACGCCATCATGTTGATCGACGACGAGC
>JAYQUR010000102.1:0-10176 GCA_038148075.1 Alphaproteobacteria bacterium
CACCAGGCCCTGGCTGCCGGCGAAACCGTAAACCTCTCCGAAGCCGGCGGCCTCGGGATAGGCGATATGCGCCCATTCGGCGCGATAGGAGGCCTTTTCGCCGTCCGTCATGTTGTGTTCCTTTCTGTCTCGCGCGTCGTCAGGGGGCGTAGACCCAGACGTCCATCAGGACCGACGCGCCCGGCACCGCCAGCGGCGTCGGCACCTCGACCGCGCCGAACGGGACCGGCGCGCCGTCGAGCCGGCGTTCCCAGACCTTGTAGACGTCGTAGAGCTCCGAGATATCGGTGTGGAACTGCTGGATGCGGACGGCGTTGGCGAGCGACGTGCCTGCCGCTTCGCATAGCGCCTCGACGTGATCGACGATCCGTTCCGCCTGCCGTTCGGCCGTCGAACCGTAATGCGGCTGGCGAGGGTCGGCGCCGCAACCGTCGCACAGCGCGCCGTAGGGGTCGGTCGCCATCAGCCCGGAGATGAACAGCAGGTCGCCCACCCGGACCGCCTGCGCCTGGTCGCGCAGTCCCGGCACGACGCCGGCGTCGACGGTCCGGCGTTCCGTCCCGGCGCCCGTCTTGAGCGCGAGGATGTTGATCTCGATCCGGCCGTTATAGGGCGCGAGCGCGTGCGGCGCGCAGGAAACGACGGTCAGCGCCGGCCCGCCATTGTCGAAATGCTTGCGCCACGCTTCGTTGAAGGCCGAGTAGTCGCGCGGATCGGTCAGATAGACCTGCGCTTTCGCGACGTCGTTGAGCGTAGCGCCAGCGAGCGCCAGCGACGGCACAAGGCGTTCGGTAACGATGAAATCGGTCTCGAGCTTGATCGGCTGGCCACCCCACTGCATGCCCTCCGGCATGCGCGCCGCCGCCGCGAGTCCGTTGCGCTGCGGCTCGTCCGCCATCGCCATCGCCGTGCAGCCGGGGATGAAGACGTAGTCGCCTACGGTCAGCGCCGGCGAATAGCCCGAAGTCTTCATCGCCTTGATGTGATCGTGGCGGAGATGCTCCGGCACGAATCCGTCGGCGGGCACTGCGGCGATGGCCTGCAGGTTGATGTCGGCGCCCGGCAGGCCGAGATCGGTCTGTACGATGGAGGTCGACGGCGGGATGATGCTCTTCAGCACCTGATGACGCTGTGCCTGGTACGGCGGCACGGCCTCGACCGTGGTGTAGTACTGATCGGTGCGGACGACGTTCTCGATGGCGGTGCCGCCAGCGTCCAGCACGCGCTGAAGATGCGCGAAGATCAGCGCGGCCTCCTTCTCGCGCTTCGGCAGGCCCGCGTGCGGTGCATTCTCCGCCAGCACGTTGGCCGACAGGCCGTGGCCGTAATCCTGGGCCATGATGCCGGTCGCAAACACCCAGCGGCCCGCCTTCATGCCTTGCGCGTAGCGTATGCGGCCCGGTCCCAGCTCTACCGGAAGAAGCGGCTCGACGCTCATGACGGCTCCCCTTTATCGTTCGTTGCCCGGAAACTTGCAGAAAAGCTTACACGGATCGCCTGCCGCAACGCCAGCAGGCCCCGGATCAGCCGATGTGCTCGGCAAGGAACGCGAGCGTCCGCGAGCGGGCGAGCGCCGCCGCATCGGCGTGGTATCGCGGCGGGCGGGTCGCATTGTCGAAGCCGTGCGGCGCGCCTTCGTAGACGTACCAGTGCGGCTCGGGCCGTTTGGCCTGGAATGCCGTTACGGCAGAAGGCGGCACGGCGGTATCGAGGTCGCCGACGTGGCAGATGACCGGACAGTTGGGCGTTTCGGCCGGGTAATCGCACATGTCGGAGCCGTAATACGCGATCGCCGCGTCGAAAGCCCCGCGGCAGGCGGCGAGCCATGTGACCGTTCCGCCGAAGCAGAACCCCATGATCGCGACACGGATGCCGGGCGACAGGGTTTTCAGGCGTTTCGCGGTGGCGGCGACATCCGCCATCGTGTGCGTGTGGTCGATGCGGGCCGAAAGATCCTTGCCCGTCACGCTGCCGGTCTCGTCGTAGGGCAGGGTGAGCGCAGGTTCGAACCGGTCGAACAGCTGCGGCGCGATGGCGAGATAGCCGGCCGCGGCGAAATCGTCGCAGACGCTCCGCAGGTAGCCGTTCACGCCGTACATTTCCATGCCGACGACGATTCCGCCGCGCGGCGTGCCGTCCGGTTGCGCCAGATACGCATCGAAGCGATGGCCGTCGCCCGCTTCCAGTCCGATGAAATCGCCCATGTTCCCTCCCGCCGTATCGCCGCGAGTTTATCGCACTCCGCATGATGTGCGGCGGCCGGTTGCGAAAAAATCCGCATCGATACGGACAGGGGACGACTTGCGATCAAGTTTGCGTCCCGACCCCGGTCGATCCGCAGCGATTGCGTCCTGACGGGCGGTTGCCTAACGTCTGTCGGACAACATCCGGAGAAAGAGATGCCCCCGAAACGCATGGTGCTCGAAATCGGCATGGGGAACGATCTTCATGGCGGCGACTATACGAAGGCGGCGATCCGCGCCGTCGAGGACGCGATCCATCACAGTTCGCTGACGATGATCGGCACGCTGGGCATCTCGCGCGAGCAGATGCATGTCGAGGTGACGGTCGGTGTCGCCAAACCAGAGCTGGTCGATACGGATCGCGTCGCGCAGGTATTGCCATATGGGCAGATCGCCGTGAAGGCCGTGCCCGGCGGGCTCGACGTGCCGACGGACGAGGGCGACGACGTCGCCGCCATAGCGACGGCCGCCGTGATCGTTCGCGTCGATCTGGACTGAGAGAGCGTATATCCCATGGCGATTGAGCCTCAGACACCTGCCGGCGGCCAGATATTTCTCGATCACGTCGGCTGGTTCGTGCCCGACATGGACGCGGCGCATGCAGCGTTCGAAAAGCTCGGCTTTCCCATGACGCCGTTCACGGTGCACACCAACGAGCAGGCCGACGGCAGCCGTTTGCCCTCGGGAACGGCCAACCGGTGCGCGATGATCCGGCGCGGGTATCTTGAAGTGCTGGTTTCGGTGCCCGATGTCGACACCGCGATCGCGCGCCAGCTCCGTACCGGCCTGTCGCGCTATACCGGCCTGCATCTGATCGCGTTCACCGTGGGCGACGCGGACTCCACGGTGGCCAGGCTGCGCGCGGCGGGCTTCCAGCCCGACCCGCCCATCGCTCTCCGCCGGCCGATGCCGCTCGACGACGGCGGCGAGGGCACGGCAGCCTTCTCCGTGATCCGGTTTCCCGACGGCGCGATGGACGAGGGGCGCATCCAGATCCTGACGCAGGACACGCCCGAAATCGTCTGGCAACCGTCGGTGACGGCCGACGAGAACGCGCTCGACATGCTGTCCGGCATTCTGCTGTGCGTCGCCGATCCGCGCGAGGCAGCGACGCGCTATGCGCGTTTCGTCGGCCGCCGGGCCGACCTTGCCGACGATATTTACCGTGTTGCGCTCGACCGCGGCGCGCTTGCGATCTGCGGACCTGACGCCTACCGCCAGCTGCTGCCCGGCATCGATATCCCCGATTTGCCCTGCATGCCCGCCGTTTCCATTCGGAGCTCCGATATCGACAAGACGGCGGATTTCCTGGCCGCCCGGGACGTCCCCTTCGAGCGCCGCGCGGACGGCCGCGTGATCGTGCCGCCCGAGGCCGGCATGGGCGCGACTTTCATCCTGCATGACAGCGGCGTCCACCCGTTTGCCCCATGAGCGACGTCTGGGTCTTCGGCTACGGTTCGCTCGTCTGGCGGCCCGATTTCCCCTTTGCGGAGTCCCGCATCGCGACGATATCGGGCTGGGAACGCCGGTTCTGGCAGGGCTCGACGGACCATCGGGGCGTTCCCGAAGCGCCTGGGCGCGTCGTCACCCTCGTCGAAGCGCCCGGCGCCGTCTGCTGGGGACGCGCCTACCTCATCGAAGCCGCGAGCCGCGCCGAGGTGATTGCCCATCTCGACTACCGCGAAAAGGGCGGTTACTCGCTGCACGATGTCGATATCTCGTTTCCGCGCCATGTCGGGAAGCGGGCGGCAGGCCTGATCTACATCGCCAATCCAGGGAACCCGAACTGGCTTGGCGAAGCGCCGATGGCAGAGATCGCGGCGCAGGTGCGCGGATCGGTCGGCCCGTCGGGCCGAAACGTCGAATATGTCATCGAACTGGCGCGCGCCCTGCGCGAGATCGGTGCGGACGACGCGCATGTTTTCGAACTCGCGACGCACGTCGGGACGACGGGGTCGGCGCTTTGAACGGACGTCGTCAGGCGTAGTCCAGCGGTAGCGCCGTCGTGTACTTGATCTGCTCCATCGAGAACGACGACGAGACGTCGTAGAGTTCCACCTTCGCGATCAGGCGCTGGTAGAACCGGTCGTAAGCGGCAATGTCCGGCACCACGACGCGGAGCAGATAGTCTATGTCTCCCGACATCCGGTAGAACTCGACCACTTCCGGGAAGGCGTTTACGGCGCGGGAGAAGGTTTCGTACCAGCCTACGTCGTGTTTGTCCGTCTTTATGGAGACGAAGACGGTGACCCCGGCGTTCAACTGGTCCGCGTCCAACAGGGCGACCCGCGCACGGATGATGCCCGCTTCCTCCAGTTTCTGGATGCGCCGCCAGCAGGGCGTGGTCGACAGGCCAACCTGCCTGGCGACTTCGGCGACCGCGAGGGTCGTGTCGCCTTGGAGGATGTTGAGAATTTTCTTGTCGATATCATCCACGAGCATACGTTCCTACGTATTTGAGAAAAAATGGAACAGCATTCCTAATATATTCTCTTCATTAGAAATTAAGCAAACATTTCTTAAGGGGATTCGGGCATCATCTTCTCTCACCGTGCCGCAATTGTCGATAATAGGCGAACCCGATGGAAATGAACGAATTTTGCGCTCAAGTGCGCCGCGTCGTGGAAGAGAACCCGGTGGGCGATGTCCCTGCCAAAGTAGCGGAACTGCTTCCGGCGCTCCTCGCAGATCCGACATTTCTAACGCCCGAACAGATGGCGCTGCCGGGGGACGGCTATGCACGGCACGAGATTTTCCTGTGCCCGGAAGACCGGTTTACCGTCCAGGCCCTGATCTGGCCGGCGGGTATTACGTCTCCGATTCACGACCATAGTGCGTGGTGTGCATTCGGCGTGTATGACGGCGTTGTCGAGGAAACCCGCTACCGCGTCGTGGACGCGGATTGCGACAGACCGACGGCGGCGCCGGTATCGGTCCGGGCGTGGGTTCCGGGTGAGGCCGGGTCGCTGCCGCTCGGTTCGGACGATATACACGGTATGCACAATCCGGCGGACCGGCCGTCCATCTCCATACACGTATACGGCGGTAACCTGGCGAAGGACGGGCCCAACGTCGGCTTGATTTACGAACCGGCCGAAGCGGCCCTCGCTTGACGTCTGACGAAATAATGCGCTAATCCGCGGTTACGGAATTTCCCGGAACGCGGCGAAATTGCGCCCTGCGTCATAAAGGAGAAGCAAAGTGCGCGCAGTCGTTCTGCACGAACACGGCGATATTGAAAACCTTACCCTGCATGAGGATTACCCCGATCCGGAATGCGGCGAAGGCCAGGTGGTCATTCGGGTCAAGGCAACCTCGCTGAACTATCACGACGTCTTCACGACCAAGGGCATGCCGGGCATCAAGGTGCCGCTGCCCATTATCATCGGCCTCGATATTTCGGGTGAAATCGCGGAAATCGGAGCCGGCGTCGACGGCTGGTCGGTCGGCGATCGGGTTCTCATCAACCCGCTCGACCCGATCACCCCGGAAAAGGGCCTGATGGGCGAAATGCTGGATGGCGGCACGGCCGAACTGTGCGCCGTCGACGCGACGCGGCTCATCCGGATTCCCGACGGCTGTTCCTACGAACAGGCGGCGGCGCTGCCAGTCGCATACGGCACGGCGCACCGGATGATGATCACCAACGGCGGCATGCAGGGCGGCGAGAAGGTTCTCGTTCTCGGCGCGTCCGGCGGCGTCGGCTCGTGCTGCGTGCTGCTCGCCAAGATGATGGGCTGCGAAGTGGTTGCGGCCGGTTCCAGTCCCGAGAAACTCGAGGCGCTGAAGGCCTGGGGCGCCGATCACGTGATCGACTACACCGACTTCGAAAAGCAGATCTACGGACTCTTCGGCAAGCCTCACCGCCGCAAGTACGAGGGCGGCGTCGACGTCGCGATCAACTTCACCGGCGGCGACACGTGGGTGCCGTCCCTGAAGGCGACGAAGCGCGGCGGCAAGATCCTGACCTGCGGCGCGACCGCCGGCTTCGATCCGAAGGAAGATCTCCGCTACGTCTGGACGTTCGAGCTCAAGATTCTCGGGTCGAACTCGTGGGCGATCGAGGACCTGGAAACGCTGATGAAGCTGATCTCCGAAGAGAAGCTGAAGCCCGTGATCGATACGGTGCTGCCGCTCGACCAGACGGCGGAAGGGGTGCGCCAGCTCCGCGACCGCGAGGTGATCGGAAAGATCGTCATCACCCCGTAAGCGGAAAGCGGCATGAACCCTTCGGAGTCCGGTAACCTCGGCGACGTTTTCGCGGCGCATGCGGATTCCGGCCGCATCGCGGTCGTCGATCTTTACGATCCCAAGAATCCGCGGGAATACAGCTACCGCGACTTCAACGGCGCCTGCGATGCCGTCGCCAACGGGCTGCTGATCGCCGGTCTGGAACCGGGCGACCGTGTCGGCATCCTCGCGCTCAACCGGGTCGAGTTTCTCGAGGTGCTGTTCGGCGCGATGCGCGCCGGTTGCGTGCCCGTGATGATAAACGTGAAGCTGCCGGACGAAACGGTGAAATACATCGTCGGCGATGCGGGCATGCAGATCGTGTTCTGCGACGGCGACCAGGCGTCGCGCGTACCCGAAGGAGTTCGTACGGTCACGTTCGACGGGGGCGACGATGCGTTCGACGCGTTCAAGGTCTTGTCGGACACGCGGTTTCCGTCGTTCTTCCCGGGGCGCGGCGACATCGCCGAACAGCCTTACACGTCGGGCTCAACCGGGCGGCCGAAGGGCGTGCTGCTGGATCATATCGGCCAGGTCTGGATGATCGCCAGGATCGTCGAGAGCCGCGACATCCGCGAAGACGACTGCTCGGTCATTTCGGCACCGCTCTACCACAAGAACGCGCTGCTGGCGGTCAAGTCGGCGCTGTCTGCGGGCGGCCGGATCGTTCTGTTCTCGCGTTTCGATGCGAAGGAATACATTCGCGCCATCGAACGCTACCGGCTGACGATGCTGACCGGCGTGCCGACGATGTACGCGCTGATCCTGCAGCAGGATAAGCTCCTCGACGAAACGGATCTGTCATCGGTGCGCCACTGTTCGATGGGGTCCGCGCCCGCGTCGGCCAATCTGCTCGACAATCTGGCGGCGCGTTTCCCGGACGCGAAGCTCAATCTCAATTACGGGATCACCGAGGGCGGCCCGATCCTGTTCGCCTGGAACCATCCGGACGGGTTGCCGCGGCCGCGGACCTCCGTCGGATTTCCGATCGAAGGCGTCGAGATAAAGCTCGTGGGCGGACCCGACGAGAATCACGGCGTTCTTCACGTGAAGAGCCCCGGCGTCATGAAGGGCTATCATAACCTGCCCGAAGCGACGGCAAAGGTCCTGAGCGAGGACGGCTGGATGGACACCGGCGACATCCTGCGCCGCGACGAGATCGACTGGTACTATTTCGTCGACCGCGCCGATGACATGTTCGTCTGCGCGGGAGAGAACATCTACCCCGGCGACGTCGAATCGATGCTCGAGCGCCATGAGGACATCATGCAGGCGGTCGTCGTGCCGGCGCCGAACGAGCTGAAGGCGCACGTTCCCTTCGCCTGGATCGTCGCGCGCGAGGGCGCCGATATCGACGAAGAGACGGTAAAGCAGTACGCCCTCAAGAACGGCCCTGTTTACGCCCACCCGCGCCGGGTCATCTTCGTCGACGCGCTGCCGCTCAGCGGCACCAACAAGATCGATCGGCGCGCTCTCGAAGCGCAGGCGGTCGAGATCGCGCGGGAAGAGGGCAGTGCGGCGTAGCGTCGCCGCGGCACTCGTTCTTCTCCTGTCGGCGTGGACCGCGGCGCCTGCGCCGGCTCAGCAACCCGATTACGGCAGCCTACAGAAAAAGGTTCTGGAACTCGTCAACCAGCAGCGCAGCCTGAACGGCCTGCGTCCGCTGGCGCTCGACGACCGGCTGAACCGGGCCGCCCAGGCGCATGCCGAGAACATGGCGAAACGGGATTTCTTCGACCATCAGGCCCCCGACGGCTCGCAGGTCGCGGATCGAGCCGTCCGTGTCGGTTATCCGTGGCGTCTGATCGGCGAGAATCTCGCCGCCGGACATTTGTCCGAACGCGGCGTCGTCAACGGCTGGATGATCAGCCCGGCGCACCGCGATAACATGCTGAACCCGGATTTCACGGAGATGGGCGTCGGCTTTGCCCGCCCGTCGCCGGAGGGACGGCAACCCAGATTCAACCATTACTGGACGGTCGTGTTCGGAGCCCCGGCACGCTAGCTGGATTTTTTTTCGCAGAACCGGCTAAACGAAAGCTCAGTACTTCATGTAGGCGGGCAGGTTGAAGCAGGACTGGTGGATGCCGGGCGTGTAGTAGAACGTCTCGATATCCGCGTCCTCGAAACGCTGCCGGATGACGGCGGGATCCGCCGTCCGCGCCTTGTCGCTCTTCGCGCCCCAGCCGAGCGTCATGTAGCCGAAGGCGTATGTCGGAACCTGCGTGACGTAGAGCGCCGGGTCCGGAAACAGGCGCTTGAGCCGGTCCAGCGTCCCCTTGGTCTCGCCGCTCTGCACGAAGGCGACGCCCGACTGGCTGACCAGCACGCCGTCGTCGGTCAGCAGGTCGCGGCAGTTGCCGTAGAATTCGTCCGAAAACAGCGGGACAGCCGGGCCGATGGGGTCCGTCGAGTCGATGATGATCACGTCGAAGCGCCGGTCCGTTTCGGCCACGTACTTGATACCGTCGGCGATCACGACGTCGGCGCGCGGATCGTCGAAGGCGCCGTCGCTGAGCGTCGGCAGGTACTCCTTGCACATTTCGACGACGCTGCCGTCGATCTCGACCATCGTTGCACGCTCGACCGACTTGTGGCGCAGCACGTCGCGCAGCGCCCCGCCGTCGCCGCCGCCGATGATCAGGACCTCCTTGACGTCCCCGTGCCCGAAGATCGGCACGTGCGAGAGCATCTCGTGATAGCACGGCTCGTCGCGCTGGGTGGTCTGGATGACGCCGTCCAGAACGAGAACGCGCCCGAAGAACGGGTTTTCGAAGATGATCAGGTCCTGCAGCTCGGTCTGCGACCGGTACAGTATCTTCGAAGCTTCGAACCGTTGCTGAAATCCGGGGTGGAGCGTCTCGGTGATCCAGTTTTCACCGTGATCGTTCAATCTACGATTCCCCGCTTCTGCTCGGATACTTCCTTGCGGGCCGGCTTGAAGTAGGAATTCAGCACCTTCTCGGCGCGTGCCGGTTCGCAGTTTCCGCACATGAAAACGTCGAACGCGGCGTAGTCGAGTTCCGGCCACGTGTGGACGCTGATGTGGCTTTCCGCCAGCACCGCGACGCCCGAAACGCCCCCGCCGCCGCCGAATTCGTGCACGTGGACATGCAGAACGGTAGCGCCCGCGGTTTCGGCGGCTTCGCAAAGCGCCTTTTCCATCAGGTCGGGGTCGTTGAGACGCGAGGCGCCCCAGTAGTCGATCAGGAGGTGCGAACCCGCATAGGTCAGACCGTCCTTGTGGATGAGATAATCCCGCACTTCGTCAGCGGGTTTCGATCGCACATGCTCATGAAACGCGAATGATCCCTCGGCATAGGTGTCATCATGGGCACATGCCGTTGAAACCACGTCAGTCAACGAAGCGGATTTGTCCATCCATAGGGCCTCCTGGCGTGCGCGTCGGCGCACGTTTGCGGGTTGAAAAATGCGCGGCCTTATCGCGTTTTTGCCCCGTCAATGCAAGAAGATTCGTGGGGATTTTCCGAAAATCAGAACGTCCCGTCGGCCAGCGCCATGATGTCGTCCGGCCCGGCCGTCGCCGCCTTGGCGTAGGACGAAACCTTGGGCAGGAGGTTCGCCGCGTAAAACCGCGCGGTGGCGAACTTTGCGTCGTAAAAACCGCCGTCTCCGGCGTTTTCCGCCGCGATATTCGCCGCTTTCGCCATCATCCAGCCGCCCGTCAGCAGCCCCATTGCCT
>JAYQUR010000103.1:0-10168 GCA_038148075.1 Alphaproteobacteria bacterium
CCCTTGGCATTGTCGTAAACGACAACAGTGGAATCGGAATTGATCCCGAAGCGCCGCAGGTTTTCCTCCAGCGCCCTGGCATCGGGAAGCGGACGGCGCCCGCCCACCTTGGTCGGCGCCCCGGAGAAATCCGATGCCAGCGAAACGGCAATGGCGCCGGGAATAACCGGGCGTTCAAGCGGCGCGGTTTCAAGATCGTCACTGACATCGAGAATTACGGGCGCCTTGCCGGAAATCCCGGCAGCCAGTTCTGCAACGGTAATGAGAACGCTTGACCGTGAATCGCTCATGCCGATCTCACGCGGTCATGGTGCAGCGATACAGCAGGCGGGTCGCACCGCCGCCGTAATCCTTGACCGCCCGGTGCTGCACGACGCGGTTATCCCACACGGCCAGCGCGCCCTCTTCCCATTCGAAGCGGCAGGTCGCTTCCGGCGACTTGATGATGTCGAAGAGGATCCCAAGAATGTTCTGGCTGTGCACGCGGCTGACGCCCTTGATGTAGCAGACGTAGGATTCGTTGACCGCGATCCACTTGCGGCCGGTCTCGGGATGGACGCGGACCAGCGGCATCTCGAAGGGAGGCATGCGGCGGCGCGCTTCGGCGGCCTCTTCGGGGTCGAGATAGCGGTCGGTGATGTGGCCGGTCGCATCGGGCGACTGGATAACGTTCAGCGAGTCGAGATACGCCGCGAACAGCGGGTCGAGCGTCTCGTAGACGTAGTTGGCGTTCGAGAACATCGTGTTGCCGCCCTCGCCCGGGATGGTCTTGGCGAACAACGCGGTGAAGGCCGGCGCGTCGGCGCGGAAACCGCCGTCGGCATGCCAGACGTGATTGCGGAGATGCGCGTCCTTGGCGGCGCTGATGACGGTCGCGTCCGGGTTCTCCGGCGCGCGCGGCGTGTGGGGGCCGGCATAGTGGAAGAACTCGCCGAGGAAACCCGCGAACTTCGTGAAGTTCTCCGCCGTCACCGTACCGGGCTCGAACACCACGAGGCCGCGATTGTGCAGCAGGTGGCGCATGGCCGCACGAACGTCGTCCGACACGGACTCGCCGTCGAAACGGTAGCCGGAAATCAGCGCGCCGATCGACGGCTTGATGTTTTTCGCGGCGACGCCTGCGGGCAGAGCGACGTTTCTGGCGGTCGGATTTTCGAACTGAATGACGGTGGACATGGCGATCAAGCCTCTGTTTTATTTGAGTATAATTCAACGACGCCGTTCCATACGGTATCGTATGTCGGGGGCAACATACGGTCACGTATGGTGAAATGTCAAGCCGCGCACCGACGCAGGAATGCATACGGGTCTGTCAGGGGCGCATACGCGAAATCAGGAGCGCGAAGGCTCCCTCCTGCCGGTCAAACCTTCCGGCGGGGCCGCAGCACGTGGACATGGTCGGGGTCGTAGAGCGCGGAATCCCGGTGTTCGCCGGGGTCGAGCACGCGCCCCACCAGGATCAGCGCGGTCCGCGTGATCTTCTCGGCGCGCACTTTTCCGCGGATGTCGGCGAGCGTGCCCTCGACGATCGTCTCGTCGGGCCAGCTCGCACGGAAGACGACGGCGACAGGGCAATCCTCGCCGTAATGCGGGATCAATGTCTCGCACACATGCTTGAGGTTGCGCACCGACAGATGGATGGCGAGCGTCGCCCCCGACGCGCCGAGGGTCGCGAGGTCCTCGTTGTTGGGCATCGCCGACGCCTTCATGGACGTGCGCGTCAGCACGATGGTCTGTGCGACGTCGGGAAGCGTCAGTTCGCGCTTGAGCGCGGCGGCGGCGGCGGCGAAAGCGGGCACGCCGGGCACGATTTCGTATTCGATACAGAGCGCGTCGAGGCGCCTCATCTGTTCGCCGATGGCGCCGTAGATCGACGGATCGCCCGAATGCACGCGCGCCACGTCATGGCCGGCCGCGTGCGCCTTCTCTATCTCGGCGATGATCTCGTCGAGGGTCATGGGCGCGGTGTCCATGACGACCGCGTCGCCCGGCGCATGCGCGATCACCGCCTCGGGCACCAGCGAGCCGGCATAGAGACAGACCGGGCATCGCGCGATCAGGTCTCGTCCGCGAATGGTCAGCAGGTCGGGGTCGCCCGGCCCGGCGCCGATGAACCAGACGGTCATCCGCGGTTCTCCTTCTTGTCTGTCGAGGCGTTCTTGCCGGCATAGCCGCGCGGCGTGTAGACGCGCGTCCGCCCGTCGCCGGTCTCCAGCGCGCGGGTCTCGGACGAGCCGACGAGCACGACGGTTAGCATGTCGATGTCGGCGGGATCGAGCGCGCCGAGCGTCGTCGCGCGCACGGTCTCGCCGTCGCGGCCGAGATTGCGGGCGATCACGACCGGCGTGGTCTCGGGGCGCGCGCCGAGCAGGATGTCCTTCGCCTCGGCGAGCTGCCAGGTGCGCCGCTTCGAGACCGGATTGTAGAAGGCGACCACGAAATCGCCCGCCGCTGCCGCGCGCAACCGAGTCTCGATCGCCTCCCACGGGGTCAGCAGGTCGGACAGCGAGATCGTGCAGAAATCGTGGCCCAATGGCGCGCCGATGCGCGCCGACGCCGCCTGCAGGGCCGAGATACCGGGACAGACGTCGACCGCGACGCGGCCCCAGTCCGCCCGGTTGCCCGTCTCGATCTGCTCGAACACCAGAGTCGCCATGGCGTAGATTCCGGGATCCCCGGACGACACCAGCGCCACCGTCTTTCCTGTCGCCGCGAGGTCGAGCGCCGCGCGGACGCGATCGGTCTCCTCGCCGAGCGGGAAGTCGTGGCGCTTCTTGCCATCGGCGCGCGCGCCCAGCAGGTCGAGATAGAGCGAATAGCCGACGAGGTCGGAGGCGGCCGCAACCGCCGCCTCGCTCTCCGCCGTCATCCACCCGTCGCCGCCCGGCCCAGTGCCGACGACCAGCAGCCTGCCCGGCGGCACGCCGGCGGCGGCCGCGTCGACGATGCCGGGCGCTTCGGCGACGGCGCAGGTGGCACGCAGCGACTTCTTCTTCGGAACGGCGAGCGTCGAGTCCGGTCCGGCGGCGGCGAGCGCCGCGCCCTCGGCAACGCCGTGGCAGCCGACTTCGCGGAACACGGCCTCGGACGGCGTCGCGAGCCGGGGCGTCTCGGCCTCCAGCGCCGCCGCGTGGAAGAAACGCGCGTCGACGCCGAGCATGTCGGCCGCCGCGTGGACCGCGGGTTCGTCGGCCTTGAGATCGAGCGACCAGATCCCGGCAACCGCGTCTTCCGCAAGGTTTGCTTCGGCCAGGGTCTGACGAACCAGCGCGGCGAGCTCCGCCGGATCGGTGCCGCGTTCGCAGCCGACGCCGACGGCCAGGCGTTTCGGGTGGTAGACGAGATGCGCCGCATCGCCCGCGGCCGCCCGGACGGTTTCCGAAATGCGCAGCGCGCCACCGGGATCGCGCGGCAGGTCGGCTTCCGCCAGAAAGTCCGGCAGGTCACCTGCAATCGTCTCGCCCGCGAGAAGCTCCGCCATGAAGGCTTTCGCGTCGCCCGGATTGGCTAGCGTCCAGCCGGCGGGCGGATCGTCGAGCGCGACGCCGAAACGGGTATCGCCCGCCGTGGTGACCGCCGCGACGCCGCCGAGCCCATCGGCGACGTGGCGTGCGAGATCGTTGGCGCCGTGGTGTCCGCCGAGCAGCGGTACGGCAGCGCTGCCGTCCTCGGCAACGGCGACGACGGGCGGCTCATCGCGTTTGTCGGCGAGCAGGGGGCCGAGGGCGCGGATCAGAATGCCCGCCGCGCACACGCCGACAATGGGCGTACCGGCGCGGAACAGCGACTGCAGGTGCGGGATCGTCTCGTCGAAGGTGATATCACCCTCGACGCGGCGCGCGAGGCCGTGGATCCCGGCGTCGCCGAGCGCGACGGCGATGCGTGTCGCCGTCTCTAGCCCGCCGGGGCTGAGGACGACGATTGCGGGTTTCGGGCCGACGCTCATGACGTCCAGGCGTCCGTGCGCCGGTGCACGAGGATCACCGAAAAATAGGGCGCGGCCCCGGCATCGACGTCGGCGAGCGGCACGATGCGCTGATCGCCCATCGTCGCACGCTCGATGTAGCGCGCATTGTCCGCAAGCCCGAGATCGGCGAGCACGCCGCGGATCTTCTCGAAGTGCCGCCCGACCTTGATGATCGCCACAGCGTCGGCGGCCGCGATGCGCGCCGACATCGCCGCCGCGTCGAGCGGGCCGGGCACGACAGTCAGCACGTCGTTCTTCGCCGACAGCGGCGCGCCGAGCGCGGCGGCGCAGGCGGTGAGCGACGAGACGCCGGGCACGACCTCGACCGGGAACCGGTCGGCGAGCCGGCCGTAGAGATACATGAACGAGCCGTAGAAGAACGGATCGCCCTCGCAGATCACGGCGACGTCCTCGCCGGCCGCCAGCGCCTTGCCAATCTCTGCGGCGGCGCGGTCGTAAACGTCGTCGGCCGGGAATCGCGCAGGGGACAACGGCATGCGGATCGCGATTTCGCGCTGCGTGCCGGGCAGGTGCGCGGCGACGATCTCGCGTGCGAGGCTCGGGCCTTCCTCGGGCGCGGGCCAGGCGAGGACCGGCGCGGCTTTCAGGATACGGAGCGCCTTGAGAGTCACCAGCTCGGGATCGCCCGGGCCGACGCCGACGCCATAGAGGGTTCCCGTCATGACGTTTTCACCGCACAGAGACGGGTGACCGCCATGGCCGGCTTCCAGCCGGTGAAGGGGCCGACGGGCTCGGCGTGGCTGACGGCGATGCGCGTGAGATCGCCGCCGCGCTCGCTGCGAAAATTGGCGAGCGCGGTCTCTCCCTCCAACGTCACCGCGTTGGCGGCGAGGCGACCACCCGGCTTGAGCGCGTTCCAGCAGGCGTCGATCAGGCCCGGTGTCGTGAGCCCGCCGCCGACGAAAACCGCGTCGGGCGCGTCGAGACCATCGAGCGCTTCTGGCGCCTCGCCCTCGACCATGCCGAGTTTGGGCACCCCCAGCGACATGGCGTTGCGGGCGATGAGCGCGATTCGCTCGGGCTTGCGCTCGATGGCGGTCGCGGTGCAGCGTGGATGCGTGCGCATCCATTCGATGGCGACCGAGCCCGATCCCGCGCCGACGTCCCACAGATGCTGGCCCGGCAGCGGCGCCAGTGCGGCAAGCGTCCCGGCGCGCACGTCGCGCCGCGTCATGTTGCCGTCGGACGCGAAGACCTCGTCGGGAAGGCCGGGCGCGCGCGGCAGGACAAGCGCGTCCGGCCCGGCGACGCACTCGACCGCGAGCGTGTTGAAGGCGGCGACGTCGTTGTGCCGCCAGTCCGCCGCAGCGCCGTCGAGCCGCCGTTCCTTTTCACCGCCCATATGTTCGAGGACGGTGAGCGCGCTGTCGCCGTAGCCGCGGTCGGCCAGCAGCGCCGCGACCTCGGCGGGCGTCTGCGGCCCGTCGGACAGGATCAGCAGCCGCGCGCCGGGCTGGATGAAGGGCACGCAGAGCGCTGCGGGCCGTCCATGCAGCGTGAGTTGTTCGACGTCAGCGAGCGGCCATCCCATGCGCGCCGCGGCGAGCGAGAAGGCCGACAGCGAGGGCACGATCTCCATCTCCGCCGGATCGAAGTGGCGCGCGAGCGTGACGCCAATGCCGAAGAACATCGGATCGCCGGTCGCCAGCACGCAGACCTTTTGCCCCCGGTGGTCGGCGATCCGCGGCATCAGGTCGGTGAGCGGGCGCGGCCAGGTGAGGCGCGGGCGCGCGTCGTCCGCCAGCATGGCGAGATGGCGGTCTCCGCCGACCAGCACGGCGGCCTTGTCGATCAGCGCGCGGGCATACGGCGTGAGTCCGTCGAGTCCGTCCTCGCCGATGCCGACCACACTGAGCCAGCTGTTCATGTCTCGTACCTTCCGGCGAGCGCGTTGACGGCGGCGGACGCCATAGCGCTGCCGCCGCGGCGGCCGAGCAGGGTCATCCAGGGAACGCCGTGATCTCCCTCCGCCAGCGCGTCCTTGGATTCCGCCGCGCCGACGAAGCCGACCGGGAAGCCGAGGATGGCAGCCGGCGCGCGCGACGGATCCTCGGCGATCACCTCCAGCAGCCGGAACAGCGCCGTTGGCGCGTTGCCGATGGCGACCACGCTGCCGGGCAGGAACGGCTTCCACAGCTCGACCTGCGCGGCCGATCGTGTCGTGCCCTGCTCCTTCGCGAGGCCCGGAACATTGGGCAGGCGGATCATCGACAGCACCTGGTTGCCCGCCGGCAGCCGCGCCGCGATCACGCCGTCCGCGACCATCTGCGCGTCGCAGATGACCGGCGCGCCCGCTTCGAGCGCCGCCCGCGCCGCGCCGACGACGCCGTCCGACCAGCGCAGGTCGGGCACGATGTCCGGCATGCCGCAGGCGTGGATCAGCCGCACCGCGACGTCCGCCACGTCGTCGGGCAGGACCGACAGGTCGGCCTCCGCGCGGACGATCTCGAACGAGCGGCGGTAGATCGCCTCGGGGTCGCGCAGGTAGTCCATCGTCTCAGCCGTTCCCCTTCTTCATGCTCCGGGGACCATGCGGATGGTCGGCGTGCGGATAGGGGTGGTGGTGGCCGTGCCCATGGTCATGTCCGCGCGCATGGGAATGATCGTGATCGTGGGAATGGTCGTGCCCATGGCCGTCCGCATCGCCCGTCCCGATTCCTTCGACGTGATGGTGATGGCTTTCCTGCGCCAGCCCGACCTCGGCCTCGAAGCCGAGCACCTGTTCGCGGTACTTGCAGAGCTGGCAGTTCATGTTGTTCTCGCCGCGCCGGATTTCGTCGATCCGGTCCATCACGGTCTCGATCACCATCGGATGGTCGTTGAGATAGGGCGCCTTGACGAACTCGATCTCCGGATGGCGGGCGGCAACGGCGTCGGTCTGGTCGTAGATGCGCCGCACGAGGATGCCGGTGAACAGGAAATAGGGGAAGACGATTATGCGCCGGTAGCCGAGGCGCGCGGCGTGCTCCAGCCCTGGCTCGACCAGCGGGAAGGTGACGCCGGAATAGGCCGTCTCGCCCCAGCCGAAGCCGAAGCCCTCCCACAGCATGCGCATGACCTTGGCGACGTTGGAGTTCGCGTCGGGGTCCGACGCGCCGCGCCCGACGACGACCAGCATGGTCTCCTCGCGCGGCACGTCCCCGCCCGCCTGCGCCAGCGCTTCCTCGATACGGTCGCCCGCAGCGCGCAGCATGCGGAGGTCGATGGCGAGTTCGCGGCCGTAGGAAATCTCCACCCCGTCCTGCCCGGCCGCCCAGGTGTTGAGCACCGACGGAATGTCGTTCTTCGCGTGGCCGGCGGCGAACAGCATGCCCGGCACGGCGAGGATGTCGTCGACGCCCTGCGCCACGAGCTTCTCCAGCCCGTCGCGGATGATCGGCGTCGCGAATTCCAGGAAGCCGTACTCGACCGGCGTGTCGCCGGCGCGTTCCCGCACCGCCACGGCGAGCCGTTCGAATTCGGCCACGGCGCCCTCGTCGCGGCTGCCGTGGCCGCAGATCATGATCCCTGTGGTCAATGGTCTCTCCCCTGCCCGCTCCGATCGATGCGGCTATCGAGCCGGCGCCGATTGATTTGCAACGCGTCGCGCGCGATTGTCGCGGGATGATGTTCCAGTGGTACTCCGACGGCGGCGCGGCCGTCCACCCTCTGCTCGTGGTGATGCTCGCCTTCGCGATCGACGTGGCGTTCGGCGACCCGCCGAAAATGTATATGCGCGTGCCGCACCCGGTCGCGCTGTTCGGAAACCTCGCCGGAGGCCTCGAACACAAGCTCAACCGCGCACGCCGGTCGGACACGGCGCGCTTCGTTCGCGGGATGCTGGTGACGCCGCTGCTTGTCGCAGGCGCTGGCGCGATCGGCTGGGCAATCCAGGCGGCGCTGGCGCGCGTCGAGTACGGCTGGCTCGGCGGCGCGCTTCTGGGCAGCGTTCTGATCGCCTACCGCAGCCTGTTCAACCATGTGCGCGCCGTCGCCGACGGGCTCGACGCATCGCTGGACCAAGGCCGTTCGGCGGTGGCGCATATCGTCGGGCGCGATCCCGCCACGCTCGACGAACCGGCGGTCGCGCGCGCGGCGATCGAAAGTGCGGCCGAGAATTTCTCCGACGGGGTCGTCGCGCCGGTGCTGTGGTTCGCAGTGCTCGGCCTGCCCGGCCTGTTCGCCTACAAGGCAGCCAACACGCTCGACAGCATGTACGGTCACCGCAACGACCGTTTCGAGCAATTCGGCAAGACCGCCGCGCGGCTCGACGACGCGCTCAACGCCATCCCGGCACGCGTCGCCGGGCTGCTGATCGTGATCACGGCGGGGATCGGCACCGGCACGAAAGGCGGCGTCGCATGGCGCGCCGTCGTCAACGACGCGGAGAAGCACCGCTCGGTCAACGCCGGCTGGCCGGAGGCGGCGATGGCCGGCGCGCTCGGCCTCGCGCTGGCGGGGCCGCGCGTCTACGACGGCCGTCATGTCGACGATGCCTGGATGAACGAGGCGGGACGGCAGGACGCGACGGCGAACGACATCAGGCGGGCCCTCTCGCTCTACCGCAAGGCCGGCGCGGGGCTGGCCGCGCTGCTGCTGTTGCTGATGGCGCTGACTTGAAGCAGCGCGTCGAGGTCCATGTGGGTCTCGAGATGATCGGCCAGCGCGTCGAGGGTCCTGTCGACCGACGCCTCGTAGTCGCGGACCGTGCGGCCCGTCGGTTTCAGCTTTTCGAGAAACGCGGTCCGGAACGCGTCCGCCGCGAACAGCCCGTGGACGTAGCAGCCCATCACACGCCCGTCCGTCGACACGGCGCCGTCGGCGCCGGACGCGAGATCGAGCATCGGGGCGAACGTGCCGGGCCCGGAGGTCTCGCCGACATGCATCTCGTAGCCGTGCACGGCGCACCCGGTCACGCGATCGGTGGCAGCCGTCTCGACGAGGCGCTTGGCGTCGGTCAGCACGGTGCGCACGTCGAGCAGACCGAGACCCGGCGCGCTGCAGGACGAGCCCTCGATGCCGCCGGGATCCGATATCTCGGTCCCCAGCATCTGGTAGCCGCCGCAGATCCCCAGCACCGCGCCTCCGCGCCGCACATGCGCCGCGAGATCGATGTCCCAGCCCTGCGCACGGAGATACGCGAGATCGGCGAGCGTCGCCTTGGAGCCGGGCAGGATGACGAGATCGGCATCGCCGGGCAGCGGCGTGCCGGCAGGCACCATCGTCACCGACACGCCGGGCTCGGCGCGCAGAGGATCGAGGTCGTCGAAATTGGCGATGCGCGAGAAGACGGGGACGGCGATCCTTATGTCCGCGCCCGCGTCTCCGTCCTTGCCCCCGTTGGCGCCCACGTCGAACGCGTCCTCGCGCGGCAGTTTGGACGCGTCCGCGAACCACGGCACCACGCCGAACGAGGCCATGCCCGTGCGCTCGGCGATCGCAGACAATCCGCCGCCGAACAGCGAGACGTCGCCGCGGAACTTGTTGACGACGTAGCCGCGTGTCAGCCGCTTCTCTTCCGCGCCGAGCAGCTCCCACGTGCCGACGAGCTGGGCGATCACGCCGCCGCGGTCTATGTCGCCGACGAGCACGACCGGAACTTCCGCGGCGCAGGCGAAGCCCATGTTGGCGATGTCGGATGCGCGGAGGTTCACTTCGGCGGCGCTGCCCGCGCCTTCGACGAGAACGAGGTCGGCGCCGGCCGAGAGGCGCGCATACGCGTCGAGCACCGCGCCCATGAGGCCCTTCTTCATCTTCTGGTAGTCGCGCGCCGTGGCGTTGCCGACGACCTTGCCGCCGACCACGACCTGCGCCCCGGTCTCTGTCTGCGGCTTGAGCAGCACCGGGTTCATGTCGGTGTGCGGTGCGACTCCGCAGGCGCGCGCCTGCAGCGCCTGCGCCCGGCCGATCTCGCCGCCGTCGGCGGTCACCGCCGCGTTGTTCGACATGTTCTGCGGCTTGAACGGCCGCACGCGGAACCCGCGGCGCATATAGGCCCGGCACAGCCCGGCGGTCAGCACCGACTTGCCGACATCGGAGCCGGTGCCCTGCAGCATGAGGGCGCGGATCATGCGCGTTGCCCCCTCTCCCTTGATTTCCCCCTCTCCCTAGCCCTCTCCCCGAGGGGAGGGGGGGATAATGGGGGGGAGTATAAAAAAAAGACGCTGCCGACCAGAATGCGGGTGTAGATGTAGGTGGGGG
>JAYQUR010000104.1:0-10089 GCA_038148075.1 Alphaproteobacteria bacterium
CCCAGATGCCAGTTCTCTAACTCAGCAGATGGACCCGGTTAAGGGGGGCAGGTCATAGACAGTGGTAAATAAACCGCTTTAGAACAATGGGTTATAAGATAGGAACAATTGAGTGGGAATGATCCGATGTCGCGGCGTTAACGTATCATTAAACATCCGAGCCGATAGTTTCTAACGCCTTATGACAAAAGGGTGGAAATCGAGAGGCCGTTCGGTTACAATTTCAATTGTTGACGAGCCAACTGTCACTGAATCGTCACTTTTCTGTTGAAATCGATGCTGCAGCGCACTATATAATTGTGCGACGCGGCATATTGTTGAATCGGGTAAGAAAATGAGCAACGTTCACAAGAAAGTCCTGAATATCACACGTCTTTTCAATCACGGTCCGTCTCCGTTCCGGACCTGCCAGTGGCCGTTCGGCGAGCCCGGCACGAAAGAGTTTCATTTCTGCGGTGACAGCACGCTCGAAGGTTATTCGTACTGCGCGAAGCACGTCGACATGGCGTATCGCGAGCCCGAGCCGCGTCGCAAGGTCGCCTGATCCATCGTATTTTCCGCCGGCGCACGTTCGCCGGTGACCTGACGAACGACGCTTGTTAAGCTGCCTCCGATACCGGAGGCAGCTTTCTTTCGTGAGGTCGTCATGATCGTCCAAACCGCGCCCGACGGCGCACCCCGTTTCGTCATTCCGATGTCGGCGCATATGGCGCTTGCGGAACAGTTCGCCCGCGCGTTCGGCAACGATGCGTTCGAGCAGGTCGCGAACGACGAGATCCACTACATCATCGCCAACCACGATGCGGGGTGGCGCGATCTCGACGCCGAGTACCGCATCGATCCGGACACCGGGTTTCCGTACAACCTGACCGAGACGCCGTTCGAATTCGTCGAGCGGACCAGCAAAGGCTCTCCCGATTTCAACGAGGCTCACCATCCGCTCTCGGGCCTGCTGTCCAGCATGCACACGTGGGGACTCTATAATGGACGCTACGGGCTTTCCGATATCGTGCTGCTCGACAAGGTCGGCGACCAGAACAAACCGCGTGCGGAGGCGATGCTCGCGCACGAGGAAGCGCGCCAGGCGCGCCTGAAGCAGGACCTGTCGAAGGATCCCGCCTCCGCGCCCTACGCCGAAGACGACCGGTTGATGCAGGCCTACAAGCTGCTGCAGTTCTGCGACACGCTGGCGCTCTATTTCAACCGGATACACGAAGGGGCGCGCGAGCCGTCGGTGTTCCCGGCGGTCCCGATGACCGCGACGGAGGACGTCGACGTGACGGTGACGCCCGAAGGCGACGGTGTCTACGCTGTGTCGCCCTGGCCGTTCGCGGGCGACCGCCTGACGGTGAGTTTCGACGGTCGTTACATGGAACCCGTCGCGGACGGCCGCAAGACCAATCCCGAGGCGGCCACGATCGACGTCGAGACCCAGTCCGTCATCCTCAGGAAGGCGTCATAGGGACGTTCCGGCCGCACGCCTTATGAACGACAGTATCGAAGGCCGCAAACGCGACCACATAGAAGCCGTCCTCAATGAAGACGTCGCGGCGAAAGGCGTGGGCGCCGGATTCGACGCTCTTTATTTCGCGCACGTGGCGCTTCCCGAAATCGACCTCGATGCCGTCGACATGTCGACTGCACTGTTCGGGAAACCGCTCGCCGCTCCGCTGCTGATTTCCAGCATGACCGGGGGGACGGCGGCGGCGCGCGACATCAATCTTCGGCTCGCCGAAGCGGCGCAGGAATACGGCATCGCGATGGGCGTCGGTTCGCAGCGCGCCGCCATCGAAGATCCGGGCCAGCGCGATACCTACGACGTCCGAAAGGCGGCGCCCGGCATTTTGCTGTTCGCCAATCTGGGCGCGGTCCAGCTCAATTACGGATACGGCGCCGACGAGGCGGGGGCGGCGGTGGAGATGATCGGTGCGGATGCGCTGTTCCTTCATCTGAACCCGCTCCAGGAAGCGGTCCAGGCGGGCGGCGATCGCAACTGGTCGGGTCTGCTCGGCAAGATCGAGGCCGTGGCGCGTGCGCTCGACGTCCCCGTTGTCGCGAAGGAGGTGGGGAACGGCATTTCCGGCGCCGTCGCCCGGCAACTCGCGGACGCCGGCGTCGCCGCGATAGACGTCGCCGGCGCCGGCGGGACGAGCTGGAGCGAGGTCGAAGCGGTACGCCAGAAGGATCCGCGCACGCGCCGAGTCGCGCATGCGTTCGCCGGATGGGGTATACCGACCGTTCACGCTCTCTCGGAGGTGGGCGCGGCGGTTCCCGACCTGCCGGTCTTCGCGTCCGGGGGAATCCGGAGCGGAATAGACGTCGCGAAGGCGCTGCGGCTGGGCGCTACGCTCGCCGGCTTCGCGGCCCCCGTGCTGCCCGGAGCGGTGGAGACCGCCGATGCCGTATCCCGGCGCATCGGCGACATGATAGAGGAGTTGCGTATCGCCATGTTCTCAACGGGAAGCGCCGATCTGGCGGCGCTCGCCACGGCCGAAATCAGGCGTGCCGCGGACGGACGGCCGGTATGAGCGACCGCGCGAAACCGCCGCCCCAGCCGGTGCGCGCCGAGGGAACGCCCGCCGTTCGACCGCGTGACGCGGCTACGATCCTGATCTGGCGTAAGAAGGGCCGAGTCATCCAGGTTCTGATGGGCGAACGCCACAAGGCGCACAAGTTCATGCCGCAGCGCTACGTCTTTCCCGGCGGCCGGGTCGATCCGCAGGATGCACGGATCCGGAGCGCGAGTGAGATGCACCCTGCGGTCGCGGCACAGCTATCCCGCACGTCGCGTCGCGGACGGGCGCGCTCCATCGCGGTCGCGGCGATTCGCGAGACGTTCGAGGAAACCGGGCTGATTATCGGTGGCGAAGATCCGTTAGCGCACCGTCCGCCGCCAAACGGATGGGACCGTTTCTTCGATGTAGGCTACGCGCCGGCGCTCGACCGGCTCGAATATATTGCGCGCGCGATCACGCCGGCCTTCCGGCCGATCCGTTTCGATGCCCGCTTCTTCATGGTTGAGGCAAAGGAAACGATCGGCGATTTGCAGGGGTCGGGCGAGCTGGAGCATCTCGACTGGATACCGATCCGCGAGACGCAAAGTTTCGAACTGGCGAACGTTACGCGCAAAATACTGAGATACGCGGAAGGGCTGATCGCCGAGCCGCCACGTCAGTCGGCGGCGCGCAAGATTCCCTATTTCCATCACCTTAGGGGTGGCGAGCACGCGCTGATTTATCAGTAGGGTCGCGACGGAGCCTACATCTGCATGATTTCGGGGCGTTCGCGCGCGAGACGGCGCAGCAGATAGGTCCAGCCGCGCCCGAACATCTTGTCGTCGAACAGATACGCCTTGGTGCGCCGGCTTCCGTCGTCGGACGGTGGGCTGAGCTTTCCGGCGGCCATCGCCATCAGCTGCATTTCGGCCTCGCGCTCCATCGTGTCGCCGAGAATGACGGCGGCGGGGATAGACGATGCCGCCGTCAGCAGACCGTGGTTCATGAGGACCATGCAGGACTTCTCGCCCAGCGCCCGTGCCATGGCCGAACCGGGCTCCTTGCCGAGTGCGACGCCGTCATCCTCGTCGAAATGGACGATCTCCTCGAACATCCGCGCGCCGCCCTGCGAAATGACGGTCAGCGGCTCGCCGGTTGCGCTCAGCGCGGTGACGTGTTTTGCGTGCGTGTGCAGGATGCAGGTGACGTCCGGCCGTGCCATGTAGATGCGCGTGTGAATATGCAGGGTCGGGTTGATGTCGACTTCTTTTCCCGACAGGACGTTGAGCTCGAAATCGGCCTCGTGGATCAGGTCCGGCGTCACCTCGCCGAAGCCGAAATTGTGAACGTGAAACAGGAAGGTCTCGGCGCCCGGAAGGCGCGCCGTCAGGTGCGAGCCCATGCCGCTCGGCTGGCCGAGCATGTCGACGACGTGAAAGGCGAACAGGAGATCCTGGCGCAGCTTGGCGAGCGGGTCGGCCGGGTCGACTTCGCGGACGGACGGCATGCGGACGATCTGACCGGACATGCGGAGTTCTCCTCTGGGTGTGGCGGTCTACTGCTTCCCGACAACCTTGAAGCGGCGTTTCAGCACCGAGAGCGCGTCGCTCAGCGAGCTGCTCTTCTTCAGCCGTTCGCGGCCGTGATAGACGAGATATTCAGGCTTTTCGGAGTGCGGAAAGCGTTTGATGACCGTGAAGGACGGTTGCACCGTATTGTTCCGGTAGATCATGAAGGCTGCCATCGCCGGATCGTGATGGATGGCGTAGTCCTTCCATTCGCCGCTCATCACCCGTCGACTGTATACCGAGAGGAGCTGGTCGAGTTCGCGCTTGTTGAAGCAGATATCCGGCTTGATGCGTTTCGCCGCATTCCTGTAGTCCGCGATTCGGATGACGGTAGACATCGGCGGGCGCGAATCCTCCGGATATTTCAGAATCTTGACGGGATTCTTCCCTATTTTTACGCGTACGTCCAGTCGCCGGCCGTCCGACGGCCCGGCGGCGGATTGCGTCGAATTGGGCATTTGCCTAGGTATCGGCCCGCCGTTATCTTAGCCGCCCCTTAGAGCAGTATGCGGAGCGTCCCGGTGGGCGACATATTTCGCGAAGTAGATGAAGAACTTAGGCAGGAACGCGTCGAGAAGCTGTGGAAGCAGTACGGCAAGTTCGTCATTGCGGCCGCGGTTCTGATCGTCATCGGCGTCGCCGGCTGGAAGTTCTGGCAATCCCAGGAACGGGATGCCCGAATTGCCGAAGGAGAGAAATTCGCGGTGGCGGCGTCTCTGCTCGAGGAGGGCAAGACCGCCGACGCGGCAAAAGCCTTTGCGGCGCTGGCGGAGGGGACGTCGTCCGGCTACGCCATTCTGGCGCGCCTGAACGAGGCCGCGATCCGGGTTCAGGCCGGCGATGCGGCGGGCGCGATCGATATATACGATACCGTTGCCGGCGACGGCAGCGTCCCCGGATCCATTAGGAAACTGGCGACCGTCCTCGCAGGTCTGCAGGCGCTTCGCGTCGATTCGATCGATCTGGCCGCAATCGAGGCGAAGCTCGGGCCGCTGAACCAGGCGGGCGAGGCCTATCGCTATACCGCTCTCGAAATCCTGGCGATTGCTGCCCGGAAAGCGGGCGATATCGAGAAAGCGAAAACGCAGTACAAGTCGATCGTCGACGATCCGGCAGCGCCGACCGGCGTTCGCAGCCGCGCGTCCCAAATGATCGGTATCCTGGGTGGAAACTGACGGAGACCGGCCGTGACGCCCGTTGCGATCAGGGGAATTGCCTTCATTGCGCTGTTCGGTCCGTTGCTGGCCGGTTGCGGCGGCAGCTGGTTCGGCGGCAGTAGCGAAAAGCAGCTGCCCGGCGAACGGATCGCCATCCTTTCTACGGAGAGCACGCTCAAGGCGGATAGCCGGCTTTCCGATCTGGATGTGACGCTTCCCCGTCCCGACCCCAACGACGACTGGCCGCAGGAAGGGGGCTATCCCAACCACGCGATGCATCACCTGTCTGCGCCGGGCCCGCTGGCGCGACTGTGGAGCGTGGATATCGGCGAGGGCTCGAACGACGAGGGCCAGCTGCTTACGCAGCCCGTCGTTGCAGACGGCCGTATCTTCACGATGGACATCGAAGCCGAGGTCATGGCGCTCGATGCCGAGACCGGGGCCCGCATTTGGCGGCGCGAATTGTCCAAGGACGACAACAACGAGGGAATCCTCGGCGGGGGGCTGGCCGTATACCGGGGCCGCCTGTTCGCGACCACCGGTTTCGGCGACGTCGTTGCGCTCGACGCGGAGACCGGCCGCGAGATCTGGCGCAAGCGGATGACCGGGCCGATACGGGCGGCGCCCACCGTGCGGGCGGGGCGCGTATTCGTCGTGACCGTGACGAACGAACTGTTTGCGCTGGCCGATGACGACGGCCGCCAACTCTGGACCCATTCCGGCCTGGCGGAGGTCGCGGGCCTCGTGGGCGGCGCAGCGCCTGCCGTCGACAACGAGGTCGTCGTGGTTCCCTACACGTCGGGCGAAGTGGTGGCGCTGCGGGCAGAGAACGGCCGCGTTATCTGGACGGAAACCCTGTCCGCGCTGCGCCGTTCCGACGCGGTGACGGCGCTGTCGCATATCCGCGGCCGCCCGGTCATCGACCGCGGCCTCGTCTATGTCGTCGCGAATAGCAAACGGACCGTCGCCATCGACCTGCGGACGGGCACCCGCCTGTGGGAGGTTCCGGTTGGCGGCCGGCATGGCGTCTGGGTGGCTGGCGAGTTCGCCTATCTGGTGACGCAGGACGGAGAGTTGGTCTGTCTGACGCGCCGGGGCGGACGTATCCGCTGGGTCACGCCGCTGCCGCGCTACGAGGACGAGGAAGACCAGGAAGGGGCGATCCAGTGGGCCGGACCGATCCTGGTGAGCGACCGCCTGCTCGTTACGGGCAGCCATGAGGAGATTTGGTCCGTATCGCCCTACACGGGTAAGGTTCTGGGGCGGGTATCGACGTCCGACCCGATCCGGATTTCCCCGACCGTGGCGCGCGAGACCGTTTATCTTCTGACCGAAGACGCCGAACTCATCGCCCTGCGCTAAGCAGGGACGTGGAAAACCAGCCATGAAACCCGTCGTCGCAATTCTCGGACGGCCCAACGTCGGCAAGTCGACGTTGTTCAACCGCCTGACCGGACGCCGCTCGGCGCTCGTCGACCCGACGCCCGGCGTCACGCGCGATCGGCGCGAGGGCGATGCCTTCCTCGGACGGCTGCGGTTCACCGTCGTCGATACGGCCGGGTTGGAGGATGCGCCGGAGAGCGCCGTCGAGACCGAAATGCAGGAGCAGAGCCGCCGGGCGTTGGCCGAAGCCGACGTTGCGCTGCTGCTGTTCGACGCACGCGCCGGGATAACGCCGCTCGATCGCCACTTTGCGGATCTGATGCGGAAATCCAGGACGCCTGTGATCCTGGTCGGCAACAAGTGCGAGGCGAGGGCGGCCGATCCCGGGCTGCTCGAGGCGTACGAGCTGGGAATGGGCCAGCCGATCCCCATCGCGTCCGAGCACGGCATCGGTATGTCCGATCTCGAGGACGCCATCGACGAGGCGCTGCGCAAGATCGGCTGGGCGGACCCTGAAGCGTGGGTGGATGCGACCAGGGACGAACGGCGCCGCCGCCGCGGACGCGACGCCGAAGACGCCGACGACGCGGAAGAGGCGGAAGACGGCGAAAGCGGGGAGGACGATGACGATCGCGGCCCCTTGCGTCTCGCGATCGTGGGCCGCCCGAATGTCGGCAAATCGACTCTGGTGAACCGGCTTCTCGGCGATCAACGCGTCATCACGGGCCCGGAGCCGGGGATCACGCGCGATGCGATATCGGTCAGCTGGGAGTGGGAAGGTCTGCCGATAAAGCTGATCGACACGGCGGGCATGCGGCGCAAGGCGCGCGTCGGCGACAAGGTCGAGAAGCTGTCCGTGGGCGATACGCTGGAAGCGATCCGGTTCGCGCATGTCGTCGTCGTCGTCGTGGATGCGAACGAAATGCCCGAGCGTCAGGATCTCGTTATTGCGCGCCATGTCATCGACGAGGGCCGTGCGATCGTGATCGCCGTCAACAAGTGGGATGCGGTCGATGACCGCGAGGAAGCGCTGCGGAAACTGCGCGACCGGATGGAGATTTCCCTGCCGCAGATCCGCGGCGTACCGGTCGTAACGATGTCGGCCCTGACCGGTCGAGGGGTCGAGCGCCTGATGCCGGCGGTTGCCGAGGTGTACGAAGTCTGGAACCGCCGGGTCCCGACCGGACCGCTGAATCGCTGGCTCCAGGATACCGTCGACCGCCACCCGCCGCCCATCTTCCGCGGGCGTCGTATTCGCGTCCGCTACATCACGCAGTCGAAGGCGCGGCCCCCGACTTTCGCCGTGTTCGCCAGCCAGCCGCTTGGCATCCCGGAGGCGTATGTGCGGTATCTCGTGAACGGTATCCGGGAGACTTTCGATTTTCCGGGCGTCCCGATCCGCATCAACCTGCGCCGGCAGAGGAATCCTTTCGCGCCGGGGGAAGATAGGGGCTAGGCGTCTTATTTGGCCGGCGCGGTCGCGGGCTTTGCGTTTGCCGGGGCCATGATTGCCGTATCGATCTGGTCGACCATCCGACGGGTAAAGGCGGAAAGCCGAACCGGCAGTTCGGACCATGTGTCCTTGAGGCCTTTCGGAGCGTCTGCCGCCGGAAGGCCGGTCACAGTCGCAGCGCGGCGCGCGTTGGTCGCGCCGTCGCGGAATTCGGTTTCGATGCGCGTATCGCCGAAATCGAACCGCAGATTTGCACGAGCGGTTATGCCCGAAAACCGGCCTGTATTGCCGATGCGTACCTGCGTCAGCGCGACGCGGAACAGCGCAACGTTCCCGGCGGGCTTGTCGGCGAACCGGAGCTTGGCCGACAAAGCCTGTCGAACCATTCCGTCGAGGGCCCGTCGCATCGCCTCGATGTCGCCCGGATCGATCGTCGACAGGTTTGATCCCGGTGCGACGATTACCTCGACAGGCTCCATGTACACCGTCTCGATTTTCCCGGTGTAGCGGTCCGCTGCCAAGAAAACACCGCCGGTCTCCCCTCCGCTCACCTGTTTCATCGATACCAGCGGTCCGAGCCAGCCCGTGGCGAAGACACGCGGCTCGTCGTCCGAGGAACAACCGGCCGCGAAGAGCGACAGCATGACGGCGACGAGAGTGGCGGGCGAACGAAGCATTGGTCGAATTTAGGAGTCGCGTGTCGCTGGTTCAAGAATCGGGAGCGGTTTCCGGGACCGAAGCGTTTCGGGCCCCGCGTGTTCAGTAAGCGCGCACCACGTCGCCATGGCGGTGGTTTTCCGGAGCGCACAGCTCGACGAACAGATCGGTTACGCTGTCCGGCGTCGGAAGCGTGAGGGGATCCTCCCCCGGATAGGCGTCTGCTCTCATCCCTGTCCGGACCGCGCCGGGGTCGATCATGTTGATCTTCATTGCCGTCTGCTCCGTCTCGGCAGCCCAGCAGGTGACCATCATCTCGAGCGCGGCCTTGGTAACGGCATAGGCGCCCCAGTAGGGGCGCTTGCCGTGCGCCGCGCCCGACGAAACGAAGACGGCGCGGCCCGCATCCGAAGCCCTGAGCAGCGGGTCCAGCGTCCGGATCAGGCGCCAGTTGGCGTGCAGGTTGACGTCGAACACGTCGTGCCAGACCTTCGCGTCGATGTGATTGATCGGCGCCATTTCGCCGAGCAGGCCGGCATTGCCGACGAGAATGTCGAGCCGCCCGAACCGTTCCGCGAGCGTCGGGCCGAGGAGGTCCAGCTGCTCGAGCTGAGACAGGTCCAGTTCGAGTAGCGTGGCTCCGTTCGGGCTTCCCGCGGCGCGGATTTCGTCGTCAACCTCTTCGAGCCCGCCGCGCGTTCGCGCGACGAGAACGACATGCGCGCCCTCGGCCGCGAAGCGCTTTGCGACGGCGGCGCCGATGCCGCGGGACGCGCCCGTGACAAGCGCGACCCGATTGTCGAGCTGTCCGGTCACGCCAGTTGCGTCAGGAAGGAAAGCTGGGGACTGGGCTCGCCGACGCGGTGATCGGTAAGACCGATCGGGTACTCGCCGGAAAAACACGCATCGCAATATTGCGGGTTCTCGTTGTTCCGGGCCGGGAGCCCCATCGCGCGGTAGAGTGCGTCCATCGACAGGAAGGCGAGCGAGTCGACGCCGATGATCCGCGCCATCTCTTCGACGGTGTGCTGCGCGGCGAGGAGCTGGTTGCGGTCCGGCGTATCGACGCCGTAGAAACACGAGTGCGTCGTCGGCGGGCTCGCGATGCGCATATGAACCTCGGTCGCACCGGCGGCGCGCATCATCTCGACGATTTTCACCGACGTGGTGCCGCGAACGATGCTGTCGTCCACCAGCACGATGCGCTTGCCGGCTATCACGTCGCGGTTTGCGTTGTGCTTGAGCTTGACGCCGAGGTGACGGATCCGGTCCGTCGGCTCGATGAAGGTACGGCCGACATAGTGATTGCGGATGATGCCGAGCTCGTAGGGAATCCGCGCCCGCTCGGCGTAGCCGAGCGCCGCCGGGACGCCCGA
>JAYQUR010000105.1:0-10014 GCA_038148075.1 Alphaproteobacteria bacterium
GATCAACGCCGCGTTCTCGCTGCCGCTGTGTCCGGCACCTGAATTTCCCGCCGTCTGGTCGAAGATCGTAAAGGCGCTGAAACCGGGCGGGCGTTTTTCCGGCCAGCTCTACGGCGATCGCGACAGCTGGGCCGACAATCCGACGATGACCTTCCACACCGGAAAGCAGGTGGAGCTGCTGCTGGAACCCTTCGACGTCGAGTACTTCGAAGAGGAGGAGGACGATTCCGTGACGCCGCGCGGAACGCCCAAGCACTGGCACATCTTCCACATCGTCGCGCGCAAGCGTTAAGGGCTGTATTCTCGGCGCCCACCTGACCGGAGACCCGAATGAAAGGCCACAATTCAGACGTCGCGCGTCTCAGGGCCGAGATCGCCGCCTGCACGCGGATCCTGAACATGGAAGGCCTGATCGACTATTCCGGCCATATAAGCGCGCGGATGCCCGACGGCAGCGGTTTCCTGATCCAGTCGTTCGACGATTCCCGGGCCGCAATCGAACCGGACGATCTGCTGGTCTGCGACTACGACGGCAACCTGCTCGACGGGCCGGACGACAAGCGTCCGCCGGCGGAGGTCTATATCCATTCGGAAATCTTCAAGGCGCGGCCGGACGTCAATTCCATCGGCCATTTCCATCCCGAGACCGCAACCATGTTCACGTTGGTGGAGGATCAGCCGCTGGTGCCGGTGAAGAACCACGCCGCGCGCTGGATGGACGGTATCCCGGTGCATCCTGATTCCGCACACGTGAATACGCCGGAACTCGGCAAGTCGTTGGCCGGGACCCTGGGCGACTGCCATGCGGCGCTGATCAGGGCGCACGGCGTCGTCGTGACGGCGGAGGACGTCCGCGCGCTGCTCATCGACAGCATCCATTTCGAGGAAAATGCCGAGACGCTTTTCCGCGCCGCCGCGCTGGGCCGCATCCGGCCTCTGTCGCGCGCGGAGTTGCAGGAGTTCGACGCCCGCTTCAACCGCGGCCGGCATATTGCGAAGCTGTGGAAGTACTATGCCGGGCGCGGCGTGGAATCGGGGGCGGTACCCGCCGCCTGGCTTGCTGCGCTCGATAGCTGACGTGGTGAGGGGGGCGAAAGGGTGAGCGCCGCCGACACGTCCGTTGCGGCCTGTCTCGCCGGTTTGCTCGACGCACTCGGTATCAAGCGGGCGCATTTTCTCGGCTGCATGTCGGGCGACTGGGGGGCGCTGGCGCTCGAGCGTCCCGATCTGTTCGGTTCGCTCTCCGTCGTCGCGCCGCATCTGAACAAGGGAACGCCGGCCGGGCTGGAGGCATTCCAGGTTCCCGCGCAGGTCATCGCCGGCGACATCGGCACGCCCGGCGATCGGGCGCGCGGTCTCGCAGAAAAGTTCGGCAACGGCGCGTTCGTTGCACTCGACGGATACGAAAGCCCCGCCTGGGCCGATACCATTGCCGACCGGACCGACGAGGCGGAACGTGCAGTTCGCGACCTCGTGGCGCGTGCAGAAGCGAGTGGCCTGACAGCAACCGTCTGCGACGCAGCGGGCGTCGGCGCGGTCGGCGATATCCTCTACCGTATCCACGGCGCGGGACCCGCGGTCGTCGTGCTGCCGCTATCAATGGCGCGAACGCAGTGGGACCCGCTGGTCGAGCGCCTCGCTCGGGATCATGCCGTCATCGTTCTCGGCGGCCCGCGTCTCGGTATCGTGTCGCTGCTCGAAGGTCGTGCCGATGCGGGCTACGGCGATCTGGTTCTGGACATGCTTGACCGCGCCCGTATCGGCCCCGGCGACGACGTGCTGGAGGTCGGGTGCGGCTCGGGCGCGCTGTCGCGTGCGCTGGCGCGGCGAACCGGTGGCGAGGCGCGCATAACGGGCGCCGACCTGAACCCCTATCTACTATCCGAAGCGCGTGCGCTCGTCGCACGCGACGGGCTGTCGGATACCGTGAGCTTCGACGAAGGAGACGCCGAAGCGCTGCCGTATGAGGACGACCGCTTCGACGTCGCGTTCTGCGCGACGGTCGTCGAGGAATGCGATGCCGTACGCATGATCGCGGAGATGGCGCGCGTCACACGGCCCGGCGGGCGCGTCGTGATCCTGTCCCGCGTACTCGACATGGATTGGTGGGTCGGCCTGCCGCTCGACCGCGACCTGCGCCACAAGCTGGAAACGTTCGCGCCGTCCACCGGATCGGGCGTCGGACCGGGCGGCTGCGCCGACGCCCGGCTTTACGAGCTGATTGCTGCGGCGGGCCTTGCGCCGGTCTTTTCCGGACCGCAGTTCGCGATCTATGGCGAGAGCGATCGTCTCGACGATGTGTTCGACCGTCTGTTCGCCGGCGTGACGGCCGAGGAGCGCAAGATCTGCGAAGCTGCGGTCGGACGGGCGCGTGCTGCCGGGACGCTCATGGTCGGCGAGCCGTTCCACTGCGCGGTGGCGACGGTTCGGGGGTAGTTCGCCGGGGCAGCGCTGGAGCGGGTGAAGGGAATCGAACCCTCGTATGCAGCTTGGGAAGCTGCCGTTCTACCATTGAACTACACCCGCATGACGCAGCAGCGCGGCGCGCATTCTACGCCGGTTTCGGCGCGGCTCAAGCCCGCAAAAGTTTGCGCTGGACCCCCCGCGCGGCGAATGCCATTACCTAGGAGAGATACGCAAACGATACCGGGAAAACGGGGAGGAACGCATGAGGATCTGCCGCTTCAACGACGACAAGCTGGGACTGGTCGAAGGCCGCGAGGTCGTCGACGTAACGGCGGCGCTGGAGGTCATTCCGTCGTCGCGCTGGCCGGCGCCCGTCGGCGATGCGCTTATCGCGAACCTCGACGCCGTCTGCGACAAGGCGGCTGCGCTCGCCGGGTCGGGCAAGCGCTATGCGCTGGAGGATGTCGTCCTGAAGAGCCCGGTCGCGAACCCTACCAAGGTGATCGGCGCGCCGGTGAACTACTATGCCCACCAGCAGGAAGCGGTGGAGGATACCGGCGTTTCGTTCGGCCGCGAGATCCAGACCATCGATCATTACGGTCTGTTCCTGAAGAACCCGGTTCTCGTCGGGCCGGGAGAGGGCGTGGACCTGCATTTCACCGACCGCCGCAACGACCATGAGGTCGAGGTGTCGCTGATCATCGGAAAGACCGCCAAGAACGTCTCCTATGAGGATGCGCTCGATTACGTCGCGGGGTATGCCATCGGCCTCGACATGACCGTCCGCGGCACGGAGGAACGGAGTCTGAGAAAGGCGATCGACAGCTATTCCGTGCTCGGCCCCTGGCTGGTGACCGCGGACGAGATCGCCGATCCGGACAAGCTCGGGTTCTCCATTCACGTGGGCGACGAGGAACGCCAGAACTCCAACACCGACAAGCTGATTTTCGACTGCCGCAAGCTGATCGAATACGGATCGTCGTTCTACACGCTCTACCCGGGCGACGTGATCATGACCGGTACGCCCGAAGGCGTGGGGCCGGTGGTGCCCGGCGACGTGATGCATTGCTACTGCGAAGGCATCGGCAAGATGGATGTCGCCGTCCGCGCCGCCTGAGGGACGGGCGATGACGGGCGAAAAGCTGATAGGCCGACTGGCGACCGGTATTGGCATGGGTAAGATCTTCACCCAGCTCGACTGGGCGAAGGAGCAGTTCGTCGGCAAGGTCGGGATCGATCCATGGCCGGGTACGGTCAACGTGATCGTCGACGACCCGGAATCAATGCCCGTCTGGGTGCGGCTCAAGCGGACCGACGGAATTCACATGGATAATCAAAACGACGGTCCGCACGATTGCGACGCCAAGTGCTGGCGCGTGACGCTCGAGGCCGGAAACGGCGCGGCGATCGAGGGCGCGATCGTCTTTCCGCTGGTCGAGGACTATCCACCGGCGCAGATCGAGGTGATTGCCGAAGTCGGCGTGCGCGACGCACTCGGTATCGAGGACGGCGATACGGTGTTCCTGACAATCCGGGACGACGCGTGACGGGCAGGATCGCAAAGGCCGCGGCCGAACTCTGGATTTTTCCGCTCTCGGGTCCCACGGGCGGATCGGGCATTACCGCGGTCGATGTGATCGTCGTGGACCTGGAGGACGAGCAGGGCAATACCGGTACAGGTTTCTCCTATGTCCTCGGCGGCGGCGGCGCGACCGTGACGATGGCCGCGCGCGACATGATCGAGCGCTTCGTTGCCGGCCAGAACATGGTACCTCCGCAGGCGTTGTGGCGGCGGCTCGCAGGGTCGCTCAACCGGCTCGGACGCGGTGTCGGGTATCTCGCAATCGCCGCCATCGACGTTGCCATGTGGGACCTGCATGCCAGGCGCCAGGGCGTGCCGCTGTACGAGGCGATGGGCGGGGCGGCGCGCAAGCTGCCGGTATACGGATCAGGCGGCTTCGGCCCGACGCAGGAACCCGAACTCGCGGTGAAGCGCGCGCTCGATTACGCCGATATGGGCTGCACTGCGGTGAAGCTCCGCGTTGCCGGCGCGCCGCACGACATAGCGCGTATCCAGGCCGTCGCCGAAGCCTTGCCCAACGGTGTCGACATCATGGCCGACGCCAACGAGAAGTGCGATCTCGCCCGGGCGCAGTGGCTGGCGAACGTGCTCGGCGATGTCAACGCGCTGTGGCTGGAAGAGCCGCTTCCCGCGCACGACGCGAACGGTTTCGCGACGCTGGCGCAGAACAGCCCGGTGCCGATCGCCACCGGCGAGCATCATCAGGGCGCGGTCGAGCTGGCGCCGCTGATCGAGGCCCGCGCCGTCTCCGTCGTCCAACCCGATCTCGCCATGATGGGGGGATTGACGGAATGCCTGCGCGTCGCGCAGATCGCCGAGCACTACAATCTCGTCGTCTCGCCGCATTTCCTGCCGTCGCTGTTCATCCATGTCGCGGCGGCCGCGCCGGCGATCCGCTGGATGGAGGATTTTCCGCTGCTGGAGCCCCTGTTCGACGCGCCCGTGGCGATGGACGGCGACGGGAATATCGCGCCGCCCGATACGCCGGGACATGGGCTCGCCTGGGCCGCTGGCGCGCGGGACGAGTACCGGAGCGCGGTATGAGAATCTGTCGCTACAACGCCGACTGCCTCGGTCTCGTAAAGGGCGACCAGCTGATCGACGTTACAATCGCGCTCGAATGCATTCCGGAGCGGCGATGGCCGCTCCCGCCCGGGGACGCGATGATTTCTCATCTCGCTCCGATTATGGACGAGATAGAGAACCATCGGAAAATGGGCTACGTGCAGGGCGTCAACAACGTGACGCTCAGGAGCCCCATCGCCAACCCGACCAAGATCATCGGCGCGCCGGCCAACTACCGCGACCACGTCGACGAGGCGAAGGCGGACGAGGCGATCAATTTCGGCCGCGAGATCAAGACCATCGACGAGTACGGCCTGTTCCTGAAGGCGAACTCCGCGCTTTGCGGCGCGGGCGAGGGCGTCGTCCTCGGCCACACCGACCGGCGCAACGACCACGAGGTCGAAATCTGCATGGTGATCGGCAAGCCGGCGAAGAACGTCGCCTACGAAGACGCGCTCGACTACGTCGCAGGCTATACGATCGGACTCGACAACACGGTGCGCGGCGTCGAGGACCGGAGCCTGCGCAAGTCCCTCGACAGCTACGCGCTGCTGGGGCCGTGGATGACGACGGCCGACGAGATCGAGAACCCCGACGATCTGAACTTCCGCATCAAGGTGAACGGCGAGATCCGCCAGGAGTCCAACACGAAGCACCTGATATTCGATTGCCGGAGGCTGATCGAATATGCGTCGAAATTCTATACGCTCTACCCCGGAGACGTGATCATGACCGGCACACCCCAAGGCGTCGGCCCGCTGGAACCCGGGGATCGGCTCGTTTGCGAGGCGGACGTCATCGGGCGCATGGAGGTCGAGGTCCGGTAGCGATGGCGGAAGACCGGCCACACCGGGACGAATTCTATCGGCGGCTCTCCGAGCGGCACGTGCTGCCGTTATGGGTCGATACCGCGAAGTTCGTGCCGTGGGAGCCGGCCCCGCCCTACGATCCCGCGATCTGGAAATACGAAGATATGCGCGCGCTTCTGATGGAAGCCGGCGGCATCGTCACAGCCGAAGAGGCGAGCCGGCGCGTGCTCGTACTGCAGAACCCGGCGCTCGACGGCTTTCAGGGCACGACGCGCAACCTGTATGCGTGCCTGCAGCTCATCCTGCCGGGCGAGACCGCGCCAGAGCATCGGCACACGCAATCGGCGCTGCGGCTGATCGTCGAGGGCGAGGGAGCCTTTACGACGGTCGACGGCGAACGCATTCCGATGGAAGCGGGCGATTTCATCATCACGCCGTCGTGGACCTGGCACGGGCATGGCCATGACGGCGGCGCGCCGATGGTGTGGCTCGACGGGCTCGACAACGGGCTGATGGCGCAACTCGATACGACTTTCTTCGAACCCGGTCGTCCCGACGGCGAACCGAACGCGCCGCAGCGTCCCGCGGGCGACAATGCCGCGCGCTGGGGCGGGACGATGCGGCCGATGGCGGAACCGGGCACCGGCGCGACGTCGCCGCTCGTCCGTTACCCCTACGGGGAGGCGCGTGCGAGGCTGGCAGCGCTCGCCGCGGCGGGGAAGGCCGACCCTTGTCACGGCTATCGGATGGAGTACGTCAATCCGGCGACCGGCGGTGCGGCGATGCCTACGATGACGACGACGCTGATGCGCCTGCCCGCAGGATTCGACGGCGAAGCCTACCGGTCCACGGACGGTATCGTTTTCTGCGTTATCGAAGGCGCCGGCCGGACCGAGGTCGGGGGCGAAACGCTGGCGTGGGGGGCGCACGACGTTTTCGTCGTTCCGAGCTGGGCCGAGCACCGCCATTCGGCATCGTCGGACGCCGTCCTGTTCTCGTTCTCCGACCGTGTGGTGCAGCAGAAGCTGGGCGTCTGGCGCGAGGCGCGGGGGGCATGAGCGGGCTTACGGTAAGGCCGCTGGACGCGGACGATCTCTCGGATGCGGACCGCATCAACCGCATCGCGTTCGGCACGTTCTTCGGTCTGCCGGATCCGACGAAGTTCCGGGGCGACGGCGACAGCGTTCGTGGCCGCTTCCATGCCAATCCGGACGGCGCCTTCGGCGCGGAACTGGACGGAAAACTCGTCGCCTGCGGTTTCGTGATGGACTGGGGCACCGTCGGCATCCTCGGGCCGCTGACCGTCGACGTCGATCAGTGGGGCAGGGGCATCGGCCATGCCATGATGGACGAAATGGTCGCCTGGATGGACCGGCGCGGGTTCGCGCTGCAGGGCCTGTTCACCCACCCGCAGAGCCCGACGCATATCCGCCTCTACGAGGGCTATGGCTACCGGATGCAGCGCGTCACCGGCGTGATGGCGAAGGATGTTGCGGGCGGTGCGGTTTATCCCGACGGCGTGGCACCGTTCTCCGGCCTTCCGGCCGCAGAGCGCGAAGCGGCGCTGGCCGAATGCCGGGCGGTGACCGACAGTATTTTCCCAGGGTTCGATTTGACTCGCGAGATTGCGATCATCGAAGAAAAGAGCTTTGGCGACACGCTTCTGATCAGGCGCGACGGCCGTCTGGTCGCGGTCGGCTGCTGTCATCAGGGGGCGATGTCGGAAGCGGGAAGCGCTCAGGCGCTGGTGAAGGTGGCTGCAGTGTCAGCCGGCCCCGATGCGGCAGCGGATTTTGCCCGGCTGCTTTCTGCGTCCGAGGCTTTTGCCGCCATGCGAGGCGTCACCCGGCTGGTCGCCGGTACCAACAGCGGGCGCACCGATTGTTACGAAGCGATGCTCGCGGCGGGATTCAGGACCTGGATGAACGGTATCGCCATGCACCGGCCTTCGTCCGACGGGTACAACCGGCCGGATGTCTTCGCCATCGACGACTGGCGCTGACCGGAGTGCAAAAAAGGCGGGCCGAGGCCCGCCTTTTTCGTATGGATGTTCGCCCCGGGTTACCGGTCGAAATTGAATATCCGTTTGGCGTTGAGCCCGAGGATGTTGCGTTTTGCCTCTTCGTCGAGGAAAGGCAGGTCCCAGATAACGCTCGGGGTGTCGAAGTCGTAATGCGGCCAGTCGGACGCATACAAGAGCTGCGTCCTGGCGTTGATCATCTCGAACGTCAGTTCGACCGCCTTCGGGTGATCCGTCTCCAGAGGCTGGCACGTGTAGTACATATCCTTCATGTACTCGCTCGGCAGCTTCTTCAGCAGAGGTGCCTCGGAGGATCGCATCAGGTAGGTGTGATCGAGGCGCTGCATCAGCCACGGCACCCAGGCGAGACCGGACTCGATCCAGACGACCGGCAGGTTCGGGAAGCGCTCGTTCATGCCGTTCATGACCCAGTTGGTCATGTGGACGACGTTGCACCAGACGAACGACAGCGCGTGCATCGATCCGAACCGGTTTATCTGCATCATGAAGGGGTCCTGCCAGTAGTAGCCGGCATGGAAGCCGAGCGGCAGGCCGCGCTCTTCGAGGGCGCGGTAGACCTTCATGTAATGATTGTGATGAACGGCCTTGTAGCGGACCGAGGTGACCATGAAGCCGACGCAGCCGGGTGCGTCGCCGAATTCCTCGATCGTTTCCAGCGCCGATTCCGGATCGTTGAACGGCAGGAACATCATGGTCTTCAGCTTGGGATCCTTGGTCAGGATGTTCTCGACCTGCCAGCGGTTGTAGGCCTTGCCGAGAATGGCTTCCATGTCGAACTGCGGATGCATGCCGAGGAAGAGCATCGGCGTCGGGAAAACGACCTGGACGTCGATGCCCATCGCCTCGTAGGAGCGCTTGGCGAGGACGAGGTCGCGGTGGCCCGCCGCCTTGAGTTCGGCATCGTCGATCTTTTCGCTGCGCGCGGCCTGATGCGGGATGCGGCCGCCGACATCCTGGTAGCGAAGCGCGAGATCGCCGTTCAGTCCGTAAGGCGGCGTGCCGGAGCGGTGGAAGACCATCTCTTCGGCATTCGCGCGGACGACCGGATCGTCGATGTACTTGATGATCTCGCGCCACGATTCCGTCTCGGTATGGTGCGCGTCGATATCCGCGATGAAGACGTCGTCGAAATTCCGCTCGTCGGCCTGCTGGCGCGCCTTCGCGAGGACGTCGCGCGAATCCGTGTAGGTGGTGATTTCCTTGACCGGATTTTCGCGTACCGGTTCGACTCCCGTATCCATGCGTCGTCTCCTTCCAGTAATTCTCAGATATCGTCGTCGGGTCGGGGCCGACGGAACCACATTGCCAGGTCGAAGGTCGAAAGGTTGACCGCGCGGAGCATGTCGGAGCAGGTCATGACGACGTCTGTCGCAGTGACGGCTTCCGGCCCGGTGTAGGGCGAGAAATAGCGCTCTTCCATCTCGACCTTGTTGGCGAACAGGCGCGTTCCGGCGGTCAGGAGCCTTTGGACGGTCTCGTCAGAAATGCTCTCCGTCTCGCCGTCGAAGAGAGCTTTCTCGGCGATCTCCAGGGCCTTGGCCGCTGCGGCGTCGAGTTCCGAATAGTCGGTCTCAGACGACGACATAAACCTCTCCGTCCTTCACCTCGACCTTGTAAGGGCGAAGCCGGATGTTTTTCTGGCCGGGATGACGGCCGGTGCGGACGTTGTACTCGTATCCGTGCCACGGGCAGACGATATGGACGTCCGTTTCGGAGAATTTCAGCCCATGGGCCGTTTTCTCGGTCTCGTGGATGACCTCTTCCACCTTGTTGATGATCTTGCCCTGGCAGGCCGGACCGCCCTGGTGGACGCAGTTGTTCTCGTAGGCGAAAAATTCCCCGTCGACATGGAACACGCCTATTTCAAGATCCCCCTGTGCGATGATCTTGCGATCCCGGTCCCCGAATTCTTCCTCCCGACCGACATACAGTTCCGCCACTGTTGTTCCTCCAGCTTAACAGGTTGATATTCCGTGTATTATGGA
The DNA here is from genome assembly GCA_038148075.1 of Alphaproteobacteria bacterium. Classification (GTDB taxonomy): domain Bacteria; phylum Pseudomonadota; class Alphaproteobacteria; order MPNO01; family UBA830; genus JAYQUR01. Next base: position 9,889 of record JAYQUR010000105.1, read on the forward strand.
ATGATTTCCTCGATCCCGATCCCACCTTATCCCATGGTCCTTACCGGGCCAATGACTTTCGAAACGTTGTTTACTCCCGTTCCGGTTCTGCGATAGTTTCGCGCCGTTCGGGGGGCGTAGTTGAGG
>JAYQUR010000106.1:0-9956 GCA_038148075.1 Alphaproteobacteria bacterium
GCCCTTTGCCGATGACGTTCCCCGGACTAATCTCTCTCGAACCGGAGGAGAGGGGCGTGACGCGGAACATCACACAGGAACTGGCAGCGTATGCGTCGGCGATTTCGTTCGACGATATCCCGACGGAGGTCGTCGAAGCCGCACGGTCGCTCCTGTCGGACGCGATAGCCTGCGCCATGGCCGGACACCGCGGCGAAGAGACCAGGCAGCTTGCCGCCATGGCGGGCGCCCTCGGCCAATCGAGCGAGGCGAGCGTTATCGGCGGCGGAAGGCTGTCGCTCGCCGGCGCGACGCTGATGAACGGCTACCTCGTGACAGCTGTCACGATGTGCGACGTTCACCGCGCGACGCTGACCCACATCACGCCCGAAATCGTACCGCCGGCTCTCGCCATCGCCGAACGCGACGACGTTTCCGGCCGCGACCTGCTGACGGCCGTCGCATTGGGTTGCGAAGTCTCGACGCGCGTCGGCATCGGGCTGGATTATCCGGTGTTTCGCGGAAAGGGGTGGCACGGACCGGGAGTGATCGGCCCGTTCGGCGCGGCGGCGGCGGTCGGGCACCTGCGCCGCTTCGATGCGGATACGATGGCCCGCGCATTCGGCCTCGCGGGGAGCCAATCGGCCGGCACCTTCGCCGCCTGGGGAACGCCGACGGTGAAGTTTCATCAATGCCGCGCGGCGCTCTCGGGCCTGATGGCGGCGCTGCTGGCCGAACAGGATTTCGTCGCGACGAAGGAATTCCTGACTGCGCCCGACGGCGGGCTCTACAACACCTATGCCGAAGGGGGGCTGCCGGACCTCGTGACGGGCGACCTAGGAAAGCGCTGGGAACTGACCCGGATCGCGCTCCGCATGTGGCCGTCTGCAACCGCACTGCAGGAGGTCATCACGGCGCTCTACAATCTCGTCTCCGAGCACGACGTGGCGTTCGAAGAGGTGAACCGCGTCCGGCTTTCGCTCTCGAAAACGCCGTTCGACATGCATGGCGGTTTCGCGACCTACAAGGCCAAGTTCGAGGCGCTGCTGTCGGCGCACTATGTGACCGGCGTCTTCCTGCGCGACCGGACGGTGACGCTCGATCAGTTCGAGCCCGGCTGTTACGACGCGCCGGAGTTGCGCAAATTCGCCGCCGACCGGGTCGAAATCGTCCTCGACGAAAGTCTGGCGAACGGCCAGGCGATCGCAGACGTCGAGACCGCGGACGGCCGTAAGCTGTCGGCGCGCTGCGATCATCCGCTGGGCGCTCCGGAAAACCCGATGTCGGCGGCCCAGTCGGAAGAGAAGCTTAGAACCTGCGCCGGCTATGCGATTTCGCAAAAGCAGACGGACGATCTCGTTGCGGCAATCGCCGGCATCGAGAATCTGCCGTCGGCGCGCGCGTTCGTCGACCTGCTGCGGGCGGGCTGAAGCGTTCAGTATCCGCGGCGCGTATCGACGAGACCCGTCATCTCGTTCCCCTCTCGGACGCGGCGGATATTTTCGGCGATGACGGCCGCGCCCGACTCCGGCAGCGTCCAGGCGGCCGCGTGCGGGAACATCACGATCTTCGGGTGCGTCCAGAACGGATGATCGGCGGGCAGGGGCTCCTCGCGATAGACGTCGAGCGACGCCGCCGACAGACGTCCGCTGTCGAGCGCATCCAACAGGTCCTCGTCGACGACATGGCGGCCGCGCGCCGCGTTGATGAGCACTGCGCCCCGGGGGAGCGCGCCGAACGTCGTGGCGTCGAGAATATCCTCGGTCTCTGGCGTCAGCGGGAGCAGGTTCACAAGAATGTCGCTGCGTTCCAGCACCGCGAACAGCCCATCCTCGCCGGTTCGACACTGGATGCCTTCGATTTCCTTCTCCGTCCTCGAACAGCCGGCGATATCGAACCCGAAGCCCAGTAGCGTTTCCGCACATGCCGCGCCGAGATGGCCGAGACCGAGAATTCCTATGCGGCGATCGCGAGACAGCGTCTGGCGCAGGAGCTTCCATTCACCGCGCGCCTGTTGTGCCCGGTACTCGGGATCGCGGCGGTGATGACGCAGAACTTCGAGCGTTACGAATTCCACCATGCCGGTCTTGAGCCCGGGATCGATCAGCCGCGCGACCGGGACGCCGCGGGGCAAGGCGTCGTCGCGCAGGACGTGTTCGACGCCAGCGCCGAGCGACTGGATCGCTTTGAGGTTCGGAAATGTCGCAAGAACGCCCTTCGGCGGCTGCCAGACGAGCGCGAAGTCGATATCTTCTGCAACGCCCCCGAGGTCGGGCCAGACGCGAATGTCGAGATCGGGTATTTCCGCCCGTAACGCGTCGGACCAGGCGTCCGGGTCCTCGCCCGCGCACATGAACAGAAGGGCCATGCAATTCTGCCGCATCGATATTCTTTGATAGGGTTGCACTTTGGCGGTAAGCCGGGGACAAGTCACGGAAAGAAACGGAGGCTGATGTGAAGGTGGGAATCGCCGGTTTCGGCACCATCGGGAAACCCGTAGCGGCGGCGCTGAGCAAGGGCATCGAGGGACTCGAGCTCGTCGCGGTCTGTTCGCGCGACCGCGACAAGGCGAGACGTAACATGGACGGACTCTGCGATCCGCTACCGGTCGTCTCGGCGGAAGAACTGGCAGAGATGTGCGACGTCGTGGTCGAGTGCGTTCCCAAGGCCGCCTTTCGCGAAGTTGCGGAACCGGCGCTGAAGGCAGGCCGGATTTTCATTACGGTGAGCGGCGCGGGGCTTTTGCAGCATCCGGACGTGGTCGACATCGCGCGCGCCAACGGCGGCCAGATCATTCTGGCGACCGGTGCGCTCCTCGGTCTCGACGCGGTCCGCGCCGCGGCGGAAGGCGACATCGCGGAAGTCCGCATGATCACCCGCAAGCCGCCTTATTCGCTGAAGGGCGCGCCCTATCTGGAACAGAACGGCATCTCGATCGAGAACCTGTCCGAACCGCTCAAGGTCTTCGAGGGCAGCGCGCGAGAGGGCGCGGCGGGATTTCCCGCCAACGTGAACGTCGCGGCGGCGCTCGGACTGGCCGGCATCGGGCCGGATCGAACCACGCTCGAAATCTGGGCCGACCCGGCCCTGGACCGCAACACGCACCGGATCGAGGTGGAGGCCGACAGCGCGCGTTTCAGCCTCAGTATCGAGAACGTGCCGTCCGAGGAAAACCCCGGCACCGGGCGCATAACCCCGCTCAGCGTCATCGCGACGCTTCGTGGCCTGACCGCGCCCCTGAAGGTCGGGACCTGACAGGGAACAAGGGAGACAGACATGGAATACAAGGCCCTGAAATGGGAGGTTCGCGAGAACCCGAACAATCCGGGAGAGCTATCGATCGGCGTGATCACGCTGAACCGGCCGGATTTCCTGAACGCCGTCGACGTGCGCATGCGCGTCGAACTCGACATCCTGTGCGACGAGATCGCGCACAACAGCAACATCAAGGTCATCGTGATTACCGGCGAGGGCAGGGGTTTTTCGGCCGGCGGCGATCTCAAGACCGAGGCCGACCCGCTCGGCGCCGGGGACGAGGATTTCGATTTCGGAAATTTCGGCGCCTACAAGGAAATCGCGAGCTACTTCTTCAACGATCTGCGCCACCAGGTGCTGCAGCGCGCCTTCAGGAAGTTCGAGGACCTGCCGTGCATCGTGATCGCGGCGATCAACGGCCCTGCAGTCGGCATCGGCCTTGAAATCTGCACATTGTGCGACCTCCGGTTCGCGTCCGACAAGGCGAAGCTCGGCGAAGTGGCCGTCCCGGCGGGTTTTCTGCCGGAATCGGGCGGTGCGCGGAACCTGCCGAAGCTTGTCGGTGTGGGCAAGGCGCTCGACATGATCCTGACGGGCAAGATCATCGGCGCCGAGGAAGCGTTGGAAATCGGGTTGGTGGAGAAGGTCTTCCCCCATGACGACCTGCTTGACGAGACCTTCGCCTACGCCGCTCAGATTGCGTCGAACCCCTATCTCTCGGTCCGCTACGCAAAGGATCTCGTCAAGATGTACTGGAACCATAATCGCTCGGACGAGGGCTGGGCGCGCGAGTTCGCGGCCATCCAGGAAATCACGCGCACCGGCGACTGCCGGGAGGGCATCCGGGCATTTCTCGAAAAACGCCCGGCCGACTATCGCGGGCCGTATTACGACGCTTCGCCCTACGGGAAAAAATGACGCATGACGAATGGCCTTCCGCCCACGCCCCGGGGTTATCGAGAGTTTCCGGATCGCCTTAATATTGCCGGTGAAGTTATTGACCGCATTGAGGAAAGGGGATTTACGGAACGGAGCGCATTCGTCTGGGACGGCGGCGAAATCTCGTATGCGGACTTTCGCGCCCGGGTGAACCGGTTGGCCCACGGGCTCGCTGCGTCGGGAATCGAACGCGGCATGCCGGTGCTCGTCCGGATGCACAACTGTATCGAGTTTGCGGAGACCGTGTATGCGCTGCTGAAGCTGGGCGCGCTGCCGGTCCTTCAGAATTCTCTGCTCGGGGCAGAAGAGGTCGACTACGTCCTCGGCCATTCGGACGCGAAGGCGGCTGTGACCCTCGGTGCGCTTGCCGAACCGGTTCTCGGGCTCTCAGACAGGCTGCCCGGCGGCATCGTCATCGCGCAGGGCGAAGTCGGATCGGAGGCGAGCGACTACGAAGCATTGATCGCCGCTGCTCCCGGTGAGGACTATCCCACGGCCGACACGGGCGCGAACGAACCAGCTTTCTTCGTCTACACTTCCGGCACGACCGGCCGGCCGAAGGGAATCGTGCACGCCCACCGCTGGGTCGTCGCGCTGGGCGATTCCAACCGCTACAGGTTGCCACCGGAAGAAGGCGACCGGGCCTACGCGACCGGGGAGTGGAGCTTCATCAGCGCGCTCGGGCACAACGTCATGTTCCCGATCCGGAACGGTGTCACGGGCGTGATCCTCGAGGACCGGCCGAGCGCCGAAAACGTCCTCCGGACGATCCAGCGCCACAAGGTGACGCTGATGTACTCCGTCGCGACCGTGTACCGCCGGATTCTCGCGATCGACGGCGTCGAAAAAGACTACGATCTCTCGAGCCTGCGCGGCTGCAATGCGACCGGCGAGGCGCTCGAAGCGGCCACCTGGCAGGAATTCAAGGATCGCATCGGCTGCGACATCTGGGAGCATTACGGCGTCTCGGAAATGCAGATGGTGCTGGGGCAGGGACCCTTGCAGCCGGTCAAGCCCGGTTCCATCGGCGTGCCGATCCCGGGTACGCGCGTCGCCGTGATGGACGACGAATACAACGAACTTCCGCCCGGCGAAGTCGGTCATTTCCTGATCGCCTCCGACAATCCGGGCTTTTTCCTGGGCTACCACAAGGATCCGGAGAAAACAGCCGAGGTCGTGCACGACGGCTGGTATCACACGGGGGATCTCGCCTCGCGCGACGCCGACGGTTACTACTACATCGCGGGCCGCAGCGACGATTGCTTCAAAAGCCGCGGCATCTTTATCTCGCCCTACGAAATCGAGAACGTTCTCCGGCAGCATCCCGCGGTCGTCGAAGCGTGCATCGTGCCGCTGAAGGACCCTGAGATCGGCAACCGGATCCGGGCCGTCTGCGTCGTCCGCGACGGCGAGACGCCGGGCGACGATCTGGCCGAGCGGATTCGCCAGGCCGTCCGAAGCCGCATCGCACCCTACAAGACGCCGCACGTTGTCGAATTCGTCGACGCTCTGCCGAAAAGCCCCGTCGGAAAGGTTCTGCGACGGGAGCTCGTGTCCTGACCGAAGCCGCTCCGGGCGTAAAGGGCGGCCCCGGCTGGCTGTTCCTCGTGGCGCTGATCGCGGTCACGTTGATCGGCCCGCTCGCCGTCCACATGTACCTGCCGATCATGCCGGTTATCCAGGAGGTTTTCGGGGTCTCCACCGTGTTGACCACCCTGACCTTCAGCATGGTGCTGTTCGTGATGGCGTTCGGGACGTTGATCTACGGCAGCGCATCGGACCGCTACGGCCGTAAACCCGTCCTTCTCGTCGGGCTCGCCCTGTTCGTTGCCGGCTCGATCGTTTGCGCGGTCGCCCCCGGTTTCGAAGTACTGATCGCCGGACGCCTCCTTCAGGCGCTCGCCGCGGGCTGCGGCGTCGTGCTCGCGCGGGCGATTGCCCGCGATGTCTACGGGCCCGACAAGCTCGCGCAGGTGATCGCCTACATAACCGCCGCGTACGTGCTCGGCCCCACGCTGGCGCCGCCGATCGGCGGCGGCATCGCCGACCTGTTCGGCTGGCAATCCGTCTTCGTCTTCGCGACCGTTACGTCGCTGCTTGTCATCGTCCTCGGCAGCATCGTGATCCGCGAAACGCACCACGAGCGTCGGACGGGGCCTCGCAAGGGATCGTTGCTGCGCGACTACGGACGCCTGATCCGCAACCGCGAATTCGTCGGGTACGCATTCTTTCCGGCCTTCAGTTCCGCCGCATTTTTCGCTCTGGCGACCTACAGCAGCTTTCTCATGCAGGATCACTACCAGGGCTCGTCGGGTGAATACGGCCTCTATTTCATGCTGCTGACGCTAACCTTCATGGCGGGAAATTTCCTGAGCGGGCGCATCGGGCAACGCGTCAGTTCGGACTACATGATCGTTTTCGGCGCCGTCCTGACGCTTATCACGATCGAATTGCTGGCAATTGCCGTCCTGTTCCTGCCGAACGAACCGCTGGCGCTGTTCATCCCCGGCGGGCTGCTCAGCATCGGGCAGGGGCTCTCGATGCCGCATGCGCAGGCAGCCGCAATCAACGCCGAATCCGACCTCACGGGAACCGCATCCGGCACCGTGATGTTCCTGAATTTCTTCGCGCCGGCGTCGTCGTCGCTGTTCATATCGGCGCTTTACGACGGAACGTTTCTGCCGCTGCTCGTCATCGTCTTTGTGTTGAGCCTGCTGTCGCTTTCGAGCGGCCTTTACGGAAACCGGCACCACCGGCGTCGCATGGCGGCCGCCTGAAGCGTCTCAGCTCCTGTCGAAACCGCCGTCGTGCCGGCCGAGCGCACCGAGCGCATCCGCGACGAAAGTCCGCGGCAGGATATCGTCGAGGGAGACCTGCGGCAGCTCGGGGTAGAGCTCGCGATAGAGCCGCATCTGTTCTTCCCAATGCGCATCCGACATCTCGCCGTTCACCGCGAAGCCGCCGGAGTCGTGCTCCTGCTGCCAGATCGTCCGGATTCTGTCGTCGGGGACGGGAACGGTGACGTGGGCGTCGTAGACCTTGCGGAAGACTTCGTAATCGTCGTGCAGCGCGCGCGACGCCCGGATCATGCCGCGGGTCAGGCGCGCGAGTTCCTCCGGGTGATCCGTCTCGTAGGCTTCCGTGGTTCCCAGCACGCCGTGCGGCTGCGTCGGCACCAGCTTCTTGAGATCGGCGAAGCCGAGCAGGTTGTGAACCTTGTCGCCATGTTCGAGGCTCAGCGAAATGGCTTCCTCCACCCGGATGAGCGATACGTCGATCGTGCCCGACAGAAGGCGGTCGATGCGCTGCGGCGGCGGACCGACGACCTGCCAGTCGATGTCGGCCTCGTCGATGCCGAGCGCGCGCACCGTGAGGCGCGCCATGTGGTGGCTGAGCGCGTTCATTCCGTCGAGCGCCCACGAGACGCCCTTGAGGTCGGCCGTCGACTGGATGCGTTTCTGGACGATCAGGTTCTGGGCGAGCCCGCGCGCCATTGAAACCACGGCGCGAACGGGATTGCCTTCGGCACGCGACTTGATGACCGGACCGAGCCCGCCGTATGAGACGTCGACCGTCCCGTCGAGTACCGCGTTTATTGCGGCGACGCCGCCGTGAACCGGCGTCCAGCTCACGTCGAGGCCTTCTTCGGCCCACAGGCCGAGGTGGGTGGCCGCCGCGCAGGCAAGATCGTCGACGCCGAACGTCGGGCCCGAGCCTGCGGCGAGTCGAATGGGAAGATTGTCTGACATACGGGTCCTCTCTGGATCAGGCGTTGCGGCGCTTGACGAAATGAAGGCTCGTCAGCGACATGACCGTGTCGTCGTCCTGGTTGATCGTATCGTAGCGGATGCGGACGGCGTCGCGCCCGCCTTCCTTTGCGGCCGGCGAAACCTCGACGATGTTCGCGAGAACATGGAGCGTATCGCCGGCTTTCACCGGCCGTTTCCAGCGCAGGCTGTCGACGCCGGGCGAGCCCATGCCGCTTTCGGTCAGCGCACCCGTCCGGGCGAATAGGCTGAACGTGATCGCCGCCGTCTGGTAACCGGCCGCGACGAGGCCGCCGAACGCCGTTTCACGCGCTGCGTCCACGTCGGTATGGTAGGGAAGCGGGGCGTATTTGCGGCCAAAGGCGAGGATTTCCTCCTCGCTCACCTTCCAGGACTCGGTCTCGTAGACCTGTCCTTCGGCGAAGTCCTCGAAATAGAGCGGATGTTCGACTTTCATCGGGTCGTGGGTCTCCTGTCAGGCCGCACCGGCGATGTCGGCAAGCTTTTCGGACAGCTGGCGGGTGCCCTTCAGGCGCTCGGCGCCGCGCACCCAGTCTCGGCGGCAGACCAGCGTATGGTCGGGGCGGAGCTTCGTCCTGCCAACATCGTCGGTCACGAAAGTTACCAGCCCCGCCGGGTTTGAAAAACTGTTGTCGCGGAACGTAACCGTTGCGCCCTTCGGGCCCGCGTCGAGCTTGGCGATACCGGCGGCGCGGCAGTTGCGCTTGATCGTCACGATCTGGAGAAGGTTTTCGACTTCGCCGGGCAACGATCCGAACCGGTCGATCAGTTCGGCGGCGAACGCCTCGCTGTCGTCGCGGCTTTGGAGGTCGGCAATCCGCCGATAAAGACCGAGCCGGACGTCGAGATCGGAGACGTAGTTCTCCGGAATGAGAACCGGGATCCCGATATTGATCTGCGGGCTCCAGTCGCGGTCTTCGGCGTTCTCGACGCCCTTTGCCGCTGCGACGGCCTCTTCGAGCATGTGCTGATAGAGTTCGACGCCGACCTCGCGGATATGGCCCGACTGCTCCTCGCCGAGCAGGTTGCCGGCACCGCGGATGTCGAGATCGTGGCTCGCAAGCGTGAAACCCGCGCCCAGCGTATCCAGCGCCTGCATTACCTCCAGGCGCTTGTGGGCGGTGTCGGTCAGCTTGCGATCGTTCGGCAGCGTCAGATAGCAGTAGGCGCGGAGCTTCGATCGCCCGATGCGGCCGCGCAACTGGTAGAGCTGGGCGAGACCGAACATGTCTGCGCGGTGGATGATCATCGTGTTCGCGCGCGGAATATCGAGGCCGGATTCGACGATCTGGGTCGACAGCAACAGGTCGATCTGGCCCTCGTAGAAGGCCGTCATGACCTCCTCGAGCCCCTTGGTGCCCATCTGGCCGTGGGCGACGGCAATCTTCACTTCCGGTACGAGCTCGCGCAGGTCGGCAGCAACCGCGTCGAGATCGGCGATACGGGGACATACGTAGAATGTCTGACCGCCGCGAAAATGTTCGCGCATGATCGCCTCGCGGATCATCACCGGATCGAACGGCATGACGAACGTCCGCACGGCAAGGCGGTCGACGGGCGGCGTGCCGATCAGGCTCATCTCCTTCACACCGGTCAGCGCCATCTGGAGCGTGCGCGGGATCGGGGTCGCTGTAAGGGTCAGTACGTGAACGTCGGTCTTTAGGTTCTTCAGCCGTTCCTTGTGGGTGACGCCGAAATGCTGTTCTTCGTCCACGATCAGCAATCCGAGATTCTTGAATGCCACGGACTTGCTGAGAAGCGCATGCGTACCGACGACGATATCGACCTCGCCGTTGGCAATGCCAGTGCGCACCTTGTCTGCCGCCTTGCCGGAGACGAGACGGGAAAGCTGCTCGATGCGGACGGGCACGCCCGCGAAACGCTCGGCAAAGGTCGCGAAATGCTGGCGCGAGAGGAGGGTGGTCGGCACGACGACGGCGACCTGCTGGCCGGACATCACGGCGGCGAACGCCGCGCGCAACGCCACTTCTGTCT
>JAYQUR010000107.1:0-9899 GCA_038148075.1 Alphaproteobacteria bacterium
CCAGGGGTGACGTCGTTTTTGACGCCGGGGGCTTGCGTCCGAATAGAGGCTACCCCCTGCCCGGCCCGTCGATGAAAAACGCCTCGATCGACTGGGTGAAGCCCTTGAGTTCCAGTGCACCGGCCGGTCGCGCCGTCACCTCGTCCTCGACCGCCGCCCAGGTGCGCCGGGCGGCGACGGTCTCGCCGTCTCCCGCCCGGTCGCTCAGCCGCGCGGCAAGGTTCACGGCGTTGCCGATGGCAGTGTAGTCGGTCCGGCCCTCGGAGCCGATCATGCCCATCGTGGCGTAGCCGCTGGCGATGCCGATGCCGAGTCCGACATCGATATCGAGGCCGCGCCAGCCCCGGCGCATCTCCGCGAACGCCGCGTGCAGATCGAGCGCGAGACGCACCGCGCGGCTGTCCGGGTCGTCGCACGGCAGCGGGTCGTTGAAGAAGATCAGCACCCCGTCGCCCGCACGGTACCCGATGGTTCCGCCGTATTTGACGACCAGTTCGCCCACCTTCTCGTGGAACGCGCCGAGCACGTCCATCACGTCCTCCGGCTCCATCGACTCCGTCATCGCCGTGAAGCGGCGGATGTCGCAGAACAGGGCCGCGATATAGCGCCGGTGGCTTTCCAGCAAACTCTCCCTGCCCTCCGCGGTGATCAGGTCCGCGACCTCGGTCGGGAGAAACCGGCGCAGGCGCGCGAGCCGGGATATCTCATCGACCTGCGCCGCGACGCGTTCCTCGAGTTGCGCGTTCGCATCGGCGACATCGCGGTTGAGCGCGGCAAGCATCCGGTTCTGGTTCACGAAGGCCGCGATCAGCAGCAGCATGTAACCGGCAGCGAGGATGACGTCGTGATAGAAGCCGTAGAGCGTGCCGACGATGATGGCGAGCGCCGCCGCACCGATCAGCAGCGGCGCGGTAGCGTCGTGCGCGCGGCGGTCGCGGAACAGGGCGGCGACAGTGACAGCCGCGAACAGCCACATCGCCAGCGCCTGAACGTGCGGATTCAGATCGCCGACGCCGATTCCCACCATCGGGCCGACGAGGCCGAACGTCGCCTTCCAGAAACAAAAGGCGAGCGAGACGGCGGCGCCCGCATAGGCGAGCCAGCCGAAGCGCTGCGCGTCGTCGCGCAATCCCAAGGCGGCGGTTGCCGTCATCTGTCCCCTCGCCGATCGTCGACGCCAGAGTCGCGCAACGGGGCGAATCCTGCAATGCCGCGATGCGTTCTCCGCCAACATCGAAACGTCATGACGTTATGCGCTACACTCCGCCGCGAGCGCGGAAACGCAAAACGGAACTCTAAGCCATGGCCTCGAACGCCCCACCGCCCACCACCCTGCAGAAGGCGCTGTCGATCAATCTCGATCCGCTGAAATACGGCACGATCGTCGAGATTGGCGCCGGGCAGGAGGTCGCGCGCTGGTTCTTCCAGGCGGGCGCGGCGGCGGGCACGGTCGCCAAGACCATGTCGGCCTACGACATGACGGTCTCGGACGAGATCTACGGCGCGACGCCGGGCGGGCGCTATGTCAGCCGCGACCGGCTCGAACGGATGCTGGAGCGCGAATACGATCTCGTCCTCAGCCGCATCCGCGACCGGCGGCCCGAGGATTCCACCTTCTTCGCCTTCGCCGACACGGTCGCCGCGCAGGGCTTCCGCAAGCGCGACGAATGCCACGGCTGGCTCGGCATCCGCTTCCAGAGCACGCCGGGCGCCGCGCCGGACCAGATCGTCCTTCACGTCCGCCTGCTCGACGACACCAACCTCGAACAGCAGGAGGCGCTCGGCATTCTCGGCGTCAACCTGATCCACGGCGCCTATCACCTGCGGAACGCGCCCGAGAGGCTGCTGCGCGGGCTGACCGACAATCTCAAATGGGGCCGCGTCGAGATCGACCTCGTGGAATTCTCCGGCCCGGCGCTGGGCCGGCTCGACAACCGGCTGATGGCGCTCGAACTCGTCAAGGCGAGCCTCGCGCGCGCCGTGCTGTTCGACGATGCGGGCCGCGTGCAGATCCCGGCGGACGCGTTCTACAAGCGGAGCGTCGTCGGCCTGCGCGGCAACTTCCGGCCCGTCACCGACGCGCAGGTCGCGATGTACGAGAACGCACGCGAACGCTTCGCCGCCGCGGACGGCGTAGACGCCGACCGCATCGTCGGTATCGCAGAGATGACCATGGCCGAGCTCGCGCCGCCCGACGCCGCAGCCGCGCTGACCCGCGACACCGACGCCGAGGACGATACGCCCGAAGCCGGCCGGGCGCCGGAGAGAGCCAGGGTCGGCGAGATCGACACGGCGGACTTCCTCGCGCGCGTCGACATGCTGACCGGCCGCGGCTTCCACGTGCTGATCTCGGAATTCTTCCGCCACTTCCGCATCCGTCAGTTCCTGAGCCGCTACACAAGCGAGCCGGTGGCCTTCGCGACCGACGTCGACAATTTCGCCGACATCCTGCGGCCCGAATTCTACGACGGTCTCGACGGCGGCATCATGGAAGGCCTCGGCAAGCTGTTCCCGCCACACACCGCCTTCTACGTCTATCCCGGCCGCACGGGCACGGCGTTCGACGACATGGAGGTGGCGGACGAGGTGCGTCCGCTGCTGGCCTATCTGATGGGGCGCGGGCAGGTGGTGGCGGTTTGAGGCATCCGCCGACGACCGGCTCGCTTCGCGGATCGCCCTCGGCACCTTTCAGACAGATACAACCGTCTTTCATTCGGCCTAAAACGAACAAATACCCCTATAATTTCCGATACTTCGATCGATAAAAACAATGCAATCAAGAGCCTTCTTTTGCGGCCGCCTATTACAATTATTTTTGACTCTTCCGTTAAACGATTTTACTGATGCTATACAATGCACTTAAAATCTTTATTAAGATATTCAAATGATCGAATTTCTCAAGACAAACGTGATAAGGCGGGCGGGCGCCGTATGCGTTGCGTTGCTGATGCTGGGCTCCGGCGCCGGTGCGACCGTCTTTTCCGTCGACGAGTTCTATATCGAGAAGGGTGCGACCTCCGCGTCCAGAACCGAGATATTCCGGGATTCGTTCAATGACGGGGTCCTGCCGCCGTCGGGGCCGGACGGCAGTTCAACCTACATCGTGAACGGCAGCGGCTTCCTGGCGGAGGACCCGACAGGCACCGGGCATTTGCTGATGGATTCCGCCCTCGCGCCGGCGAGCCTCACCGGCCCGAACCTGTTCGGCCGGATCCGGCGCGCCGCCTCCACCGTTCCGGGGGCGGCGGACACGCTGGACGAGGCCTCGAGCTGGGCCGTGCACGGTCTCCTCGACCTCGGCACGTTACCGCAAACCAACGAGGGAGTCGGCCTTCGGCTCGAGGATTTCGGCAGCTCCAGCAGCGCGAACGACCGTTTACAGGTCCGCGTCGCCAGAAACGGGCTCGGAACGCTCGGCGTCGCGTTTACCGGCCCCAACTTCGGCGGCACGGCATTCGAAAATTTCGATTTCGTCGACCTGCAGCCGCTGCTCGACATTCACGCGACCGCAGACCAAATTCTGCTTTCCCTCTTCAACGACGAAAATTCCAAACTCGTCACTGCCGGTTTTTCCCTGCTTGCGGGCGGTAGCGAACTCTTTTCGCAATCCCTCGACGCCATCGGCAACACGACGGGTCTGCACGCGGCGCTGTTCAGCGACGAAAGCTTTACCCGCGCAGCCCTGACGGTCAGTCAGAACGCCGAAGTCGTTCCGGAACCGGGGCACGCTATGCTTCTGGCAGCCTTCGTCGCCGTGTTGATCGCTGTCAGACGGGAACGACCCGTCTCACGCGCGACTGGTCCGTAACCGGCAATCGCCAACGGCTTGCCTTTCGGGGCCGGAGGACCGTTCGCCCTCTTGCCCCCTCCCCTGCCTCCCGCGTATCTTCGCCTCGATAGTTAGAAACCGAACGAATTCGGCGAAACCGCCCGGCGGCTACGCGTTTGCGCGGCTTAACGGGCGCAACGGAGGCAACGGACCATGGCGGATTTTCAGCCCACCAACCCCCTATCCATCGACGGCAAGGTCGTCATCGTCACCGGCGGCGGCAAGGGCATCGGCAAGGTCTATTGCCGCGAGTTCGCGAAAGCGGGCGCGAAGGTCGTCGTTGCCGACATCGACCACGAGGCGAACGAGGACACGGTCGCGGAAATCCGCGGATTCGGCGGCGCGGCGGTGACGGCGACGACCGACGTCTCGAAGCAGGACCAGGCCGACGCGATGGCCGCCACGGCGGTCGAGGCGTTCGGGCGCATCGACGGGCTGGTCAACAACGCCTCGCTGATGAGCGTGCTCGAGCGCCGCGACTGGAAGCTGATCCCCGACGACGAATGGGACGCGGTGATGGCGGTCAACCTGCGCGGCATCTTCGCCTGCTGCAAGGCGGTCTTCCCGCACATGAAGGAAGGCGGCGGCGGCAAGATCGTCAACATCTCGTCCGGCCGCTTCTGGAACGGCTCGCCCAACCGGCTGCATTATTCGACGTCGAAGGCGGGCGTGATCGGGCTCACACGGTCGCTGTCGCGCGAGGTCGGAATCGACAATATCTGCGTCAACGCGATCACGCCGGGCTTCACGCTCTCCGACACGCAGGTCTCGTCGTCCGGCGCCTACGCCCAGACTAACGCGCCGCCGTCGGACCGCTGCATCCAGCGCCACCAGTTCCCGGAGGACCTGTGCGGCGCGGTGATGTTCCTGCTGTCCGACGGCGCCGATTTCATCTCCGGCCAGACGCTGAACGTCGACGGCGGCCAGTTCATGCATTGAGGCCGGTGCGGCCCGCAGGAGCCCGACCATGGACAGCCCGAGACCCGTCCGCTTCGCCCATATCGGCTGCGACACCGGCGGCACCTTCACCGACCTGGTGCTGATCGGAGACGACGGGACGATCCGGACCGAGAAGGCGTTCTCGACGCCGGGCGCGCCGGAGAACGGCGTGTTCGACGTGCTGTCGCGCGCGGCGGCGGCGCTGAATACGTCCGTTCACGACATCCTCGCCCGCACCGACCTGTTCGCCCACGGCACGACGGTTTCGACCAACGCGCTGATCCAGCGGAAGGGCGCCAAGGTGGGCGCGCTGTTCACCGCCGGCTTCGAGGACACGCTCGCCATCGGGCGCGGACCGGTCGGGCGCGTCGGCGGGCTGCCGCAGGCGAAGGCGATGGACTTCCTGCATACCGAACCGCCGCCGCCGCTGGTCCCCCGGCGCATGGTGCGGGGCGTCTACGAGCGCGTCGGCCCGGACGGGAAGATCGTCACGCCGCTCGACCTTACGAGCGCCGAGACGGCAATCGGCGAATTGCTCGACGACGGCATGGAAAGCCTTGCGATCTGCCTCCTCTGGTCATTCCGCAACCTGGAACACGAGCAGCGAATCGGCGAGCTTGCGACGAAGATCGCGCCCGGCCTGCCGGTCAGCCTGTCGTCCGAAATCGCGCCCAAGATGGGCGAGTTCGAGCGCGCGGTGACGACCGCCGTCAACGCCTTCATCGGCCCGGTGACGCAGGACTATATCGGTAAGCTGGACGGCGGCCTCAAGGGCGACGGGCTCGGCCACCCGGTGCAGGTCATCACGTCCAACGGCGGCGCGGCGCGGGCCGCGAACATCGGCAAGCAGGCGGTCTCGGTGGTGAACTCGGGCCCCGTCGGCGGGCTGGTCGCGGCGCGTTTCCTCGGCGACGCGCTCGGCCACGACAGGATCATCACCGCCGACATGGGCGGCACCAGCTTCGATGTCGGGCTGATCGACGGCGACACGCTCGAAGAGGACCCGCGTCCGTTCCTCGACCAGGGACTGCCGGTGACCCTGCCGGCGGTGAAACTCGTGACCATCGGTGCGGGCGGCGGCTCGATCGCCTGGACCGACGGCTACCGCCTGCATGTCGGCCCGCAGAGCGCCGGCGCCGATCCCGGGCCGGCGGCGTACGGTCGCGGCGGCACGGAGCCGACCGTCACCGATGCGCTGATCGCCACCGGCATCATCGATCCCGACAATTTCTTCGGCGGCGCCTATACACTCGACCGCGGCCTCGCGGAAAAGGCCATCGCGGACAGGATCGCCGGGCCGCTGGAGATGGATGTATTCGATGCGGCCGCCGGAATCGTCGAGCTCGTCAACGCGCACATGGCCAACCTGATCCGCAAGGTCTCGATCGAGAGCGGCCACGATCCGAACGCTTTCGCGCTCTATGCCTACGGCGGCGCGACCGGCGCGCACTGCGCGGAATTCGCCCGCCAGCTCGGCATGCGGAAGCTCGTCCTGCCGTTCGCGGGCCCCGTGTTCTCCGCCCTCGGCATCGCCATCGCCGACATCGTCTATGCGCATGCGCAGTCCGAGCCGCTGCGTCTCGACGCGGCCGCCGCGGAGACGGTGAACCGCCATTTCGCCGCCCTCGAAGCCCGCGCTGCCGCCGACATGCGCGAGGCCGGCATCGATCCCGCCGCCTGCACCTACCGGCGGCGGATCGAGATGCGCTATCAGGGCCAGATGAACGAGGTGACGCTGGACTCGCCCGCCGCAACGCTCGACGCCGCCGCCGTCGAGACGCTCAAGCGCGACTTCGAGACCTATTACGAGCGCCGCTTCGGCGCCGGCACGACGCGGAGCGCGACGCCGCTGGAGCTGATCAGCTACCGCGTCGAGGCCGTGCATCCGACAGCGCGGCCGCCGCTCGCGAAACTCGCCGCCGGGCCCGCCGCGCCCGAAACGGCGCCGACGCGCGAGGTCTATATCCGCGGCCGCGGCTGGACGGCCGCCAACATCCACGATTTCCGCACCCTCGCGCCCGGAAAGCCGGTCGCGGGCCCCGCCGTGATCGAACGCGACACGACGACGATCTGGCTGCCGGTCGGCGCGACGGCGACGCTCGACGATTTCGTCAATCTCGATATCGATCCCGGGTCCGATCGGGGAGAAGCTTCATGAGCAACTCTAAAGACAGTACGGGCATCGATCCCGTCACCTTCGAGGTGGTGAAGCACCGGCTGTGGCAGATCAACGACGAGCAGGGCATCGCGATCAAGACGATCTCGGCGTCCCCCATCGTCGTCGAGGGCAACGACTACAACGTGGGCCTGTTCACCGC
The DNA here is from genome assembly GCA_038148075.1 of Alphaproteobacteria bacterium. Lineage (GTDB taxonomy): Bacteria > Pseudomonadota > Alphaproteobacteria > MPNO01 > UBA830 > JAYQUR01. Next base: position 7,087 of record JAYQUR010000107.1, read on the forward strand.
GGACGCCGAGCTGGTGACCGCGGGCATCGGCTCGCTCGTGCACGTGACGACGATGGGCGACGCGGTGAAATCCGTGATCGAGGGCGCCGGCGCGATCCGCGACGGCGACGCCTTCATGCTCAACGACCCGTTCCTCGGCGCGCTGCACCAGAACGACGTCGTCGTCGCCGCGCCTTTATTCCGCGACGGCGAGATCTTCATGTGGATCGCCAACGTCCTGCATCACCCGGACGTGGGCGGCATCGACGCGGGCAGCTTTTGCATCAACGCGCGCACCATCCACGAGGACCCGCCGCGCTTCTTCATGAAGATCCTCGACCGCGGCGAACTGGTGAAGGAATCCGAGCACACGTTCGTCTCCAACTCGCGCCTGCCGGATGCGGTGGCGCTCGACCTGCGTGCCCAGATCGGTGCGATCAACGTCGCGCGCGACCGGCTGAACCTGCTGCTCGACGAGCGCGGCCCCGAGCTGGTCCGCGACGTGATGCGACAGTCCATCGACCTCGCCGAACGCCAGATCCGCGATTTCATCCGCGACCTGCCGGACGGTTCGTGGACCGGCGAGGCCTACATGGACGGGGTCCGCGTCGGCGACGAGCGGATTGCGAAGGTCGCGCTGACGCTGACCTGCAAGGGCGATACACTCACCTTCGACTACACCGGTTCCTCGCCCCAGGTCGACGCCGCGGTCAACAGCACGCGGTCGGCCACGGTCGCCGGCTCGTCCGTGCCGCTCTACAGTTTCCTGTGCCAGGGCGACATCGACTGGAACGACGGGCTCAAGCGCTGCATCGAGATCGTGGTGCCCGACGGCACGGTGGTAAGCGCCGTCCTGCCGGCCCCCGTCAGCATCTCCACGGTCGGCTTCCGCTGGCTCGTCACCGTCGCCGCGACCCAGGCGGTGGCCAACATGTTCAACAGCTCCGAGAAGCACCGCGACCGGGCATGCCCGTCGTGGAACTCGTCGAGCAACTGCAACAACGTCTTCGCGACCTACCCGGACGGCAGGCGCACGGGCGGGCTGCTGTCCGACCATCGCGGCTCCGGCGCCGGCGCGCGCTCCTTCGCGGACGGCTTCCACCACGGCGGCACCATCACCTCCTACGCCAGCTCGCTCGGCAACGTCGAAGGTGCCGAGTGGAAGACGCCGATCCTCTATCTCTACCGGCGGCGCATGCGGGATTCGGGCGGGCCCGGCGAGTATCGCGGCGGCACGACATGCGAGGTCGCCTTCACGCCCTACGGCGTCGATCACGTGACGCTCAAACTCACCAACACGGCCGGTACCGAACAGACCAACGCCCACGGGCTCGACGGCGGCTATCCCGGCGCCGGATCGCAGGCGGCGCTGGTGCGCGGCAGCGACGTCGCGGCGCGGCTGGCCCGCGGTGGCGAGATGCCGCCGATCTCGGCCTTCGGCGGCGAGATGGCCTACCTGCCGTCCAAGGCGGACGAGATCATCCGGGCCGGCGACGTCTACGGCTACTGGGCGGCGGGCGGCGGCGGCTTCGGCGATCCGCTCGACCGCGATCCCGCGCTCGTCGCAGCCGACGTCGCTGACGGCACGATCTCGACAGGGGCGGCGGCCGACCTCTACGGCGTCGTCCTCGATGCCGACGGCGCGCCGGACGCAACCGCAACCGAGACGAACCGCGCCGGTATCCGCGCCGCGCGCCGCTGGGCGGGCGAAAGCGCATCGAAAGGGACACCGCATCGCTGCGGCGCCTGCGGTAACGAAACGGACTTCGCGTCCGCGCGCCATCCGCTGCGCCGCGCCGGCCCGTGGATCGCGCTGCGCTACGGCGGCGACGGCCCCAATTTCGCGCTCGAGGAGACGAGCTGCACCGCATGCGGGTCGCTGGTCGACGTGCGCGAAGTGCTCAAGGAAAACGCAAACACGGTCTGACGGGAGGGAACCATGGCTATCGAAAAAGTCGGCGTGATCGGGCTCGGCAAGATGGGCGGGCCGCTGGCGCGACATCTGAGGGGCGCGGGCTTCGAGGTGACGGGCTACGACGTGGCGAAGGCGGCGGTCGACGCCGTTGCCGACGCGGGCGTCAAGGCGGCACCCGACTGCGCCGAGATCGGCGCGGCCTGCGATCTCGCCATCGTGGGCGTCGGGTTCGACTCGCAGGTCGAGGAGACGCTGTTCGGCGACGGCGGACTGATGACGAACCCGCGCGACGGGCTGATCGTCGCCATCGCGTCCACCGCCTCCCCCCAGATGATGAAGGACATCGCGGCGCGCGCGAACGGCTCCGGCGTGCGGTTCCTCGACATTCCGATGTGCCGCGGCGAACAGGCCGCGATCGACGGCAAGCTCCTGATTATGGGCGGCGGCGACAAGACCACGTTCGACGAATGCCGCCCCGCCTTCGAGACCTTCGCGAGCTCGATCTACTATCTCGGCGATCTCGGTGCGGGCCAGGTCGGCAAGATGGTCAACAACCTGATCCTGTGGGCCTGTATCTCGGCCAACACCGAAGGCACGCGCATCGCCGGCGCCCTCGGCGTCGAGGCAGGCCCGCTGCGCGAAGCGCTGCTCGATTCCAGCGCGCACAACTGGGCGATGGACGTCCAGGCCGACCAGTGGCCGATGCCGTGGGCCGAAAAGGACATGACGATCGTCCTCAAGGAGGCCGACGCCGCGCGCGTCAGCCTGCCGCTTTGCGGCTCCATCAAGGAGGTGATAAAAGGCATCAAGATCGACCGCGGCGAAGACATGCCGCGAGAACATTAAGGTTTGAGCCGCTGACGCGGCTTCGCACCGGCCCGCTCCCCCTCCCGACCACCCACAGGATACTGGCGATGGG
>JAYQUR010000108.1:0-9683 GCA_038148075.1 Alphaproteobacteria bacterium
CCTCCGCCCGCTCGGCAGCGATGCGTCTGCCGTGCCTCGCCGGGATCCCCGGGCCCCCGGCCGCGGCCTCAGGCCCGTAGGTGGTGTCCATGTAGCGGCCGGCCATGAGTTCGAACGCGGGAAGCGCCTTGCGGCCGTCCGACAACTCGACCTCGCCGACCAATCGCGGTGCAACGCCTGCGAGCCGCGCATCGGCGATCTGGCCTGTATTCTGGTCCCAGCACAGCGGCGCGCCGTCGCCGTCGCGCGCGAATAGCCCGTCGTCCGGCGCGCCGGGGTCGCGTATCACCAGCCACGGCGCATTTGTGTAACGCACCAGGTAGTCGAGATCGATCTTGTCGGCGTGCAGCAGCTCGTGGATCAGCGCCATCACGAACGCGCCGTCGGTGCCCGGCTTGATGCCGAGCCATTCGTCGGCAATCGCCGAATAACCCGTCTTGACCGGATTGACCGAAACGAACTTCGCGCCGCGGGCCTTTATCTTGGACAGGCCCGTTTTGATCGGGTTCGAATCGTGATCCTCGGCAACGCCGAACATCATGAAGTATTCGGTGCGATCCCAGTCGGGCTCGCCGAACTCCCAGAACGAGCCGCCGATCGTGTATAGCCCGGCTGCCGCCATGTTGACCGAACAGAACCCGCCGTGGGCGGCATGGTTCGGGGTGCCGAACTGGCTCGCCCACCAGCCGGTCAGCGCCTGGCTCTGGTCGCGGCCGGTAAAAAAGGCGAGCTTTTTCGGGTCTTCCGCGCGGATCTTGCGGAAGCGCTCGGCGACGATCTCGAGCGCTTCGTCCCACTCGATCTCCTCGAACTCTCCGGAGCCCCGTTCGCCCTTGCGCCGGAGCGGCTTCTTCAGCCGCGCCGGCGAGTAGTGCTGCATGATTCCCGCCGAGCCCTTGCCGCACAGGACGCCGCGGTTGACCGGATGGTCCCTGTTGCCCTCGATGTAGCGGATCTGGCCATCGCGGAGATGCACCTTTATGCCGCAGCGGCAGGCGCACATGTAACAGGTCGTCGTCTTGGTCTCGTCGCCGATCACCGGCGAAAGTTCGACGTGATCCTGCGGGTTCAGAAAATCGCCCGGCATGTCGACTGGTTCGTCCCTTGGAGTGGCCCTGTTTCGCTAGCAATAGGGGAGAAGGCCGGTTCGGTCAAACTGCGTTCAGCGAGTACCCCTTTGCGCCGGTTGCATTCCACGTAGGATGGGATTCGAGCTATCGTGCGGACCAGGAAACGGGTGATAGGGGGCCGACATGACGACTCGCGCCGAAGTGGAATGTCTGTTCGACGAACGGACGAACTCCGCGACTTATGTGGTTTCCGATCCCGATACCGGGAAGGCTGCCGTCATCGACCCCGTTCTGGATTTCGATCCGATCGCCGGGAAGACCTGGACGGAGTCGGCGGAACGCGTCGTTGCGCATGTCCGCGAGAAGGGCCTTGGCGTCGACTGGCTCCTGGAGACGCACGTCCATGCCGATCACCTGTCCGCCGCCGCGTGGCTCTCGGACGAGCTCGGCGGCGTGCGCGCGATCGGCCGGGGCGTGACGGAGGTACAGAAGACCTTTGGCGGAATTTTCAATGCGACTGAGATGGCGATCGACGGCTCGCAGTTCGACCGGCTGTTCGGCGACGGCGATACGTTTTCGGTCGGCAATATCGAGGCGCGCGTCATCGAGACGCCGGGGCACACGCCGGCCTGCGTGACCTATGTGATCGGAGATGCGTGTTTCGTCGGCGATACGATGTTCATGCCGGACTCCGGCACGGCGCGATGCGACTTTCCCGGCGGCGACGCGCGCCGCCTTTTCGCGTCGCTCACCAGGATACTGGCCCTGCCCGACGACATGCGGCTGTTCGTCTGCCACGATTACGGCGCTGGCGGCACGCGCGAATTCGAGTGGGAAACGACGGTCGCCAGGCAGCGCGCGGACAACATTCACGTCGGGGGCGGCACGCTGGAGCACGATTACGTCCAGATGCGCACGGAGCGCGACGCGACCCTGTCCCTGCCGCGCCTGATCATTCCCGCGGTGCAGATCAACATGCGGGCCGGCGCGTTTCCGCCTGCGGAAGGGAACGGCACTTCCTATCTGAAGGTTCCGCTCAACGTCTTCTGAGTTGGATCGTTATTCCGCAGGGACCGGCTGCACATCCGGTTCGTCTGGACGCATGAACTTGCCGCGTTCGCGCTCGAGCAGGACGGAACCGACCGATAGCAGCGGCGGAATGATCAATAGCGTGAGGACCGCCGACAGTGCGAGCCCGCCCACCACTACCGATCCCAGCCCGCGATAGAGCTCGGACCCGGCGCCCGGGGTGACGACCAGCGGCAGCATTCCGAACACGCTCGTCAGGGTCGACATGAAGATCGGCCGTATTCGGTTCCGGGTCGCCTCGACGATCGCGTCGGCGACCTCTATGCCTTCCTGGCGAATGTGGTGAAGGGTCTGGTGGACCAGCAGGATGGCGTTGTTCACGACCGTGCCGACCAGAATGACGAAGCCGAGCACCGTCAACATGTCGAGCGATTGCGGCGTGAAGACGTTCAGCGTCACCAGCCCCGCCACGCCGCCGGCCGTCGCCAGCGGCACCGAGAACATGATGATCAGAGGATAGAGGAAGCTCTCGAACAGGATGGCCATCACCAGGTAGACGACGAGGATGGCGATGATCAGGTTGACGACCATCGCATTCCATGTCCGTTCGAGCTCGTCCGCGGTGCCCGACAGCGATATCGCGACGCCTTCCGGCAGGCCCGCCGCCGTCATCGGTTTGATGACTTTCTCACGCACCGTCTCGATTGCCGATTCCAGCGGCACGTCCGGCGCCGGACGTATCTGGAGGGTGACCGTCCGCTGGCGCTCCAGATGCGAAATCTGGTTCGGGCCTTCCGTGACCTTTATGTCGGCGAGCGCGCCCGCCGGCAGGATATTGCCGTCGCGGGTGACAACGGGAAGGCTCGCGATCCCCTGCGTGGTGTCGATGTTGTTTTCCGGGCCCATCAGCGTGAGATCGATCCGCTTCGAGCCGATCGTGACCTCCGAGACGCGCATGCCGTCGTTGAACACGTCGATGGCAATTCCGAGTTCGCGCGCGCTGAGCCCGATGTCGGCGAGCCGGATCAGGTCCGGAATGATGCGGATTTCGGGCGCGCCCAGTTCGAGTCCCGGGCGGGGGCGGACCTGGTTTCCCTCGCTCCGCGGCATTTCGCGGTTGAGGACGCGGACGCCCTCGCGCGCGATCTCGAGGATGTCTTCCAGATCGGGGCCGGTAATGTCGAGATCGACCACGCGCGAGCCGCCGAAGCCGCGGCCGAACAGCGATGTCTGCGAAACGAAGCCGAACGTTCCCGGTTCGCGGAACACCACGCGGCGGAGGATGGGGATAAGCTCGCGTGCGCGCGTCGGGTCGGTCGCCGCGGCCGCGACGATCGTCGTCGTCGACCTCGCCACGAACCAGAGACGCTCGATCTTGACCGGCTCGTCGGCGCTGCCGATGTCGTCCTTTCCGGTCGACCAGTACTGGCGCGTGGCGTCTTCCACGTCGCGCGCGATCTCGCGGGTCGTCTCCAGATTGTAGCCGGGTGGCGGCAACGTGACGGCAATGACGAGGTTGCGGTTGCCCTCGGGCAGGTATTCAAGTTTCGGCAGGAACAGCCACGAGAACAGAAGCGTGACCGCGCATACGGCGCCGACGACGCCAAGCGCGGTCGCCTTGCTCCGGATGACGATACGGGTGAAGCCGGTGACCCCTTTCACGAAACCCGACGCGAAATCGTCGACCACGGAGATGCGGAACCGCGCGTGCGATCCGTATGAATCGCCGCGGATCAGGCGGGCGGCCAGCGTCGGTACGACGGTGATCGACACGATCAGCGACAGCAGCACGGCGACCGAGAGCGCGACGGCGATGTCGCGGAACAACTGGCCGACGACGAGTTCCATCACCAGAACGGGCGCGAACACGACGACCGTCGTGATCGCCGAGGCCATGATCGCGCCCCACACTTCGTTGGCGCCGCGCACTGCCGATTCTATTCGTCCCCGGCCGCGTTCCCGGTGCCGGAAAATGTTTTCGAGCACGACGATTGCGGCGTCGACGACCATGCCGACCGCGAACGCGATGCCGGCGAGGCTGATGACGTTCAGCGATCGGCCCAGCGCCGCCATGGCGACGAACGAGCCGATGACCGAGACCGGGATCGCGAGCGATACCGACAGTGTGGCGCCGATCGATCTCAGGAATATCAGCAGGATGATTGCGGCGAGCGTGCCGCCCACCCAGATGTTCTGCGTCACCAGGTCGATCGCGGAGTTGATGTAGAGCGTTTCGTCGTAAACCTGTTCGAGAATAAGGCCGTTTCGCCCGACCGGACCCTTGTTCAACTCGTCGACGGTCTTGCGGATATCCTTCATCACCTCGATGACGTTTGCGCCCGTATCGCGGATCGCATTGACGACGATCGCGTCTTCGCCCTTGGTCCGGATTCGCGACGTCGCCCGCTTGTAGCCGAACTCGACCTTGGCGACGTCGCCCACGGTTACGCGGGCGACGCGGCCCGTCGCCTCGTCGCGGACCGACCGCAGTACGACCGATTTCACGCGTTCGACGGAGGTCAGTTCGCTCTCCGTACGCACGGTGTATTGACGCTTGCCTTCGTCGACTTCGCCGGCAGAGACGTTGACGTTCGTCCCGCGCAACGCGTCGACGAGATTCGCCGCCGTCAGGCGATAATGGGCGAGGCTCCGGGGGTCGACGATGACGCGCAGTTCGGTCTCGTCCGCCCCCCAGACATTGACCAGCGCGACGCCGCCGACGCGCTCGATGCGGTCGCGGATCACGTCCTCGACGAAATCGCCGTAGGTAAAGATCGATCTGGTATTTCCGGGCGCCGTCCTGACCGCGAACCATGCCATCGGGTTGTCGTCGGTATCGCGGGTGACGATGCGCGGTTCGTTCGCCTCTTCCGGCATGCCGGAAATCTGGCTGAGCCGGTTGTTGATCAGCAGGACGGATTCGTCGCGGCTGGTCGATGGCGAAAAAGTCAGGATGATCTGGCCGCTGCCGCGCCGCGAACGCGATTCCATCATCTCCAGCCCTTCAAGGCCCTTCAGGGCTTCTTCCTGGCGATTGATGATTTCGCGCTCGACCTCGGCTGGAGATCCGCCGCGCCAGTCCGTCTGGACGATGATCAGCGGCTTGCGGACGTCCGGCGTGAGCTGGATCGGGATGGTGTTGATCGCGAGCCAGCCGAGCAGGAGCACGATAAAGACGCCGGCAAGGACGGCGACGGGCCTCCGGACTGCGAGATCGATGAGTTTCATGGCCGTCTACTCTGTGCGGTTCGGGCGCTTGCCCGAGTCCGGGCCGGCGGTGGCGCTTCGGTCGCCGCCCTTGCGGCCGTCCCGGCCGCGCTTGCCCGCGCCCCGGACCTGGACTTCCTGGTTGGGGCGAAGCCGTTCGTTGCCGCGGGTCACGACCTTGTCGCCGGGGTTCAGGCCGCTGACGATCTCGAAACGGTTGCCGAACGCCTGGCCGATCGTCACCTCGCGGCGGGCAACCTTGCCGTCGGCATAGACGAACATCACCGTCGCGCCCCTGCGGTGCAGCAGCGCATCCTTGTGCGCCGTCGTCACCAGTCGCGGCGGGCCGGTCGGGATATGAATGCGGACGCTCTGGTTGGCCGCAAGCGCCGGCGTATCCGAACCCGGTTTCGGCACGAACCGGGCGAGGCGCGTGCGGGTGAGCTGGTTTTCTTCGGGCACGACGGCACGGACCACCGCGTCGAACGCGTCCGCGGTTTCCGGATCGACCGAAACCGCGACGCCTTCCCGAAGACCGCCGATATTGATCGATGGAACGTCCGCCTCGATCTCGAGCGCCGTGTCGTTCGTCATGGTGACGACCTTGTCGCTTACGTTCACGAACGCGCCGATTTCCGTGTGGCGCTGCGTAATCACGCCGTCATAGGGCGCGCGGATCGTGGCGTTGGTCAGATTGATTTGCGCCATGTCGCGTTCGACTTCGGCCTGTGCGACGCGCGCCGTGGTCTCCGCAACGAGGCTGCGAAACCGCTCCACCTCGCGCCGTTTGTCCTCGTATCGTGCCGGCGAGAACGCGGACGAACTGCGCAATCTCTCTATGCGCTTGAGTTCCTGCTCGGCCAGGCGCAACTGCGCTTGCGCGGTCTGGATCTTCGCCTTGAACTCGGCGATCTCCGCCTCCTTCAGGGCGCGTTCGCTCTTGAGCATGTCTGTCAGCAGGACGGCAATCACGTCGCCCTTCGTGACGCGTTCGCCCACGTCCGCACGGATTTCCGCGACGCCGCCGCGCACGCGGGCGGCGACCACGCCCGCCTGGCGCGCCACCACGCGGCCGTAAATCGGGACGGTCTCGACCATCTCGCGGCGAACGACGGCGTCGAGCTGGACGAAGGTCGGGCGGCCGCCGCCGCGCCGTGCTCCACCCCGGTTTTCTTCCGTCGGCTTGCCCGCTGCCGGTTTGCCGCCTTTCGCGGGCTCGTCCGCCTGCTTCTGGGGTGAGCCGGACGATTGCGCATGGGACGACGCTGACGGCACCGCAAACGTTACCGCTGCTGCGAGGCAGGCGACGGGCAGAAATCTCGACAGGGCTGAAAGCATGTATTTCTCGATCCCGGGACGGCGTTGCGGTTTGCGGCACTTCTTGCGACCGGCGTGTCGGTTCTTTCCCGCAAACAGTCCGATATCCTCGCAATCGGGGCGATTATGTCTGTTCGTTGCGGGTTGTTGTCAATCGCCAAGACGATGTTATGGAAATCCGCCTGGTATCCCCGATGACCGCACACGCGGTAGCGCCGCCGATTCCGTCGCCCCGGCGCAGTCTGCGCGCTATATTCCGGCAAAGGGAGTAATCCGATGACGACCGCCCTCTATACCCACCCGAGTTCCCTCGAACACGATACGGGCCCTGGCCATCCGGAAAAGATAGCCCGGATCGAAGCCGTCTATGCGGCGCTGTCCGGCGATTCCTATCGTGCGCTAGACCGACGGGAGGCGCAGCCAGCGACCCTGGACCAGCTCTCGCGGGTTCATCGCGGCGAGTACGTGCGGACGATCCTGGAGAATATTCCCGAGGAGGGCTATGCCCGTCTGGATGCCGACACCATCGTTTCGCCCGGCAGCGGCGAGGCGGCGTTGTGCGCGGCGGGCGCAATCGTCGCGGCGGTGGACGACATCGTTGCCGGGACGATCGACAATGCGTTCTGTGCCGTCAGGCCGCCCGGACATCATGCCGAACCCGAACGCGGAATGGGCTTCTGCCTGTTCAACAACGTCGCCGTCGGCGCCATGCAGGCGCGCGCGGCGCACGGCCTGAAACGCGTGGCGATCGTCGATTTCGACGTCCATCACGGCAACGGCACCCAGGCGATGTTCGAAAACGATGCCGATACGCTGTTCGCATCCAGTCACCAGTTCCCGCACTATCCCGGAACCGGCGCGGCGAACGAGACGGGCGTCGGCAACATATTCAATGCGCCTCTCGCCGCCGGCGCCGGCAGCGCCGAATTCCGCGATGCGATGGAACGGACGATCCTCCCGGCGGTTCGCGCCTTCAAACCGGAGTTCGTGTTCGTTTCGGCCGGTTTCGATGCGCATGCGCGCGATCCCCTCGCGTCGCTCCGGTTCGAGGACAGGGATTTCGAATGGGCGACGGTGAAGCTCAAGGAAGTCGCAGAAGAATTTGCCGCCGGGCGCCTTGTTTCCACGCTCGAGGGCGGCTACGACCTCGACGCGCTCGGCACCAGTGTGCAGGCCCACGTCAATGCGCTGATGGCGGCGTAAACTTGCGATAAACCATTAATAATACTAGGTTTTGAGAAACGGGGGGAAGGTCAGTGGCGGAAGCGGCGAAACAGGCTGATATCGCGAAGATGTCGTTCGAGGAAGCGCTCGCGGAACTCGAGGGCATCGTCAACGCGCTTGAAGGCGGCAAGGGAAAGCTCGAGGACGCTATCTCGGCCTACGAGCGCGGCGCGCTCCTGAAGAAACACTGCGAAGACAAGCTCAAGGAAGCCCAGGCCAAGGTCGAGAAGATCTCTCTCTCCGGCGACGGTACCGTCAATGCGGAGCCCGCGGACATTGAGTGAGGTCGTCGCCGATTTGCCCGTTGCGGCGGCGCTCGACCGGTTTGCGTCCCGTATGGAGGGTGCGCTGGAGGCTCTCCTGCCGCCGGCGGACGGGCCGGAAGCGCGGGTGTGCGAGGCGATGCGCTATGCCGCTCTCGGCGGCGGCAAATACATCCGGCCTTATCTCCTCGCGACCGGCGCGGCGATGTTCGGCGTTCAGGAAGGGTTCGCGCTGCGCGCCGGCGCCGCCGTCGAGATGGTGCACGCCTATTCGCTGATCCATGACGACCTGCCGGCGATGGATGACGACGATATGCGGCGCGGCCGGCCGTCCTGCCACCGGCAGTTCGACGAGGCGACGGCGATTCTTGCCGGTGACGCGCTCCTGTCCCTGTCCTTCGAAGTGATCGCGGACGCCGAAACGCACCCTTCTGCCGAGGTTCGATGCGCGCTCGTCGCGGCGCTCGCGCGTGCCTCCGGCGCCCGCGGCATGGTCGGCGGCCAGATGATCGATCTCCAGAGCGAACATTCCGCTATTGATGCCGCCTTGATCGCCCGTATGGAAAAGATGAAAACCGGCATGCTTCTTGCCTTTTCGGGACGGGCTGCCGCGATCCTCGGCGAAGCCGACGAGCGCGCGTGCGATGCGCTGGAAGCCTTTGGAATAGAACTCGGACTCGCGTTCCAGATCGTCGACGACCTACTTGACGTCGAGGGGAATGAGAACGATGTTGGCAAGAAGGTCGGCAAGGACGCCGATGCCGGAAAAGCGACGTTCGTATCGGCGCTGGGTGTCGACGGCGCGCGCCGGGAGGCGCGGAAGGCCGCGGACGGCGCGCTCGCCCGTCTCGATCTCTTCGGGCAGCGGGCCGACGACCTGCGGGCGGTCGCGGAATTCGTGCTTTCCCGGAACAGTTGACCGGCTTCGCCGGAAAGTTCGACGGAATGAGAGCCCCGACGGATGTAGAATAGCGTTAGCGAGTAACCGGAAGGTCCCACGATGGCGCCAGAGACGCCGCTTCTAGATCAGATAAACACGCCCGAAGACCTGAAGAAGTTCGGCGTAGACCAGCTCCAGCAGATCGCCGACGAGCTGCGCGCGGAGACCATCGACGCCGTCTCCAATACCGGCGGTCATCTCGGGGCGGGTCTCGGAGTGGTCGAGCTCACGGTTGCGCTGCACTATCTGTTCGACACGCCGCGGGACAAGATCGTCTGGGACGTCGGCCACCAGGTCTACCCGCACAAGATTCTGACCGGACGGCGAGACCGAATTCGCTCCCTGCGCCAGGGCGGCGGCCTCTCCGGCTTCACCAAACGCTCCGAAAGCGAATACGACCCGTTCGGCGCGGCGCATGCCTCGACCTCGATTTCCGCCGCGCTCGGCTTCGCGGTCGGCAACGATCTGCAGGGCGGAACGAACCGGGCGATCGCGGTGATCGGCGACGGCGCGATGACCGGCGGCATGGCCTACGAGGCGCTGAACAACGCTGGCGCCATGCACACCAAGCTGATCGTCATCCTGAACGACAACGACATGTCGCTCGCACCGCCGGTGGGGGCGCTGTCGGCC
>JAYQUR010000109.1:0-9592 GCA_038148075.1 Alphaproteobacteria bacterium
CGCCAACCACACGCCGCGCCTTGCTCCTCATCCGGTTGACGCGATAGTGGCGAGACATGCGCTCGAACAGAAATTCAATCAAGGACCGGTTTTCCGCATCCAGAGTTTCCGAGAACCCGACGAGCGCCGCACCGTAATAGCGAACCTCGTCCGCGTCGCGGGGCCTCGCTTCCGACAGGCGCCGGCCGGTCTCCGCAAGGAGATCGTTCACCATCACATTGATCAGCCGACGGCCGATCTCGTGGAAAAGCCGCGATTTCTCAAGCGTCGGATAGCGGTTGCGGACCTCCTGCAGGATCGGGCCGACGATCGGGACGTCGGCCAGTTCCGAGACGTCGAACAACCCCGCCCTTAGCCCGTCGTCGACGTCGTGGGAATGATAGGCGATATCGTCGGACATGGCAGCCACCTGCGCCTCGATCCCGGGCCAGCTATGCAGCTCGAGATCGTTGGGAGCGGCGTATTCGGCCAGCGCCCACGGCAGCCCGCCGAAGCCATCGCCAGCGGCGATCAGCGGACCGTTGTGCTTGGCGACACCCTCCAGGGTTTCCCACGTCAGATTCAGGCCGTCGAACTCGGCGTAGCGCGCCTCGAGCGCCGTGACGATGCGCAGCGTCTGGCCGTTATGATCGAATCCGCCATAAGGCGCCATCACCTCGTTGAGCGACTCCTCGCCGGCGTGGCCGAACGGTGTGTGACCGAGATCGTGCGCAAGCGCCAGCGCCTCTGCCAGATCCTCGTCGACCGACAGCGACCGCGCCAGCGACCGCGCGATCTGCGCCACTTCCAGGCTGTGGGTCAGCCGCGTTCGGTAGTAATCGCCTTCGTGATAGACGAAGACCTGCGTCTTGTGCTTGAGCCGCCGGAATGCGCCCGAATGGATGATCCTGTCGCGGTCGCGCTGATAGACGGTACGAGTCGGGCTTTCCGGTTCTGCATGAAGCCGGCCCCGAGAACGGGCCGGGTCGCAGGCATAGGGCGCCCGCTGACAGACCGGCGCGGAACCATCGGCGGCAGACATGGGCGGAAACTACCCCTCCCCTTGGCCCGCCGCAACGGAATCGCCAATTATCCGTATACAATCTTCGAATTCCCACCGGAGCGCGCCCATGAAGTTCATTCACCTGACGGATCCGCATCTCGTGGCGAACGGACGGACGCTCTACGGACTCGATCCCGCTGACCGCCTGGCCTCAGCCGTAGCGGACGTGAATGCCCATCACGCGGACGCGGCGATCGCCGTCCTGACCGGAGACCTGACGGACAAGGGCGATCCGGCCGCCTACGCGCGCCTGCGCGATATCCTGTCTTCTCTCGCCATCCCGTATCTTCTGCTTGCCGGAAATCACGACGACCGCGATGCGCTCTTTGCAGCGTTTCCGGAGATACCGGCAGCGCCGGGCGGTTTCGTCCAGCATGTGCACGACAGCGAGATCGGCCGCTTCATCGCGATAGACACCGTCGATGCGGGCGCTTCGGCCGGATATCTCTGCCCGGCCCGGCTCGACTGGCTCGGCGCGGCGCTGGACGAAGCTGCCGACACTCCGGTTTTCCTTTTCATGCACCACCCGCCGCTCGCCATCGGAATTCCCGACCTCGACGACTGCGGGCTTAGTAACGGCGACGATCTGGGATCCCTGCTCGCGTCCCGGACCAACGTCCGCCACATATTCTTCGGTCACGTTCATCGAACCGTGCACGGTACATGGCGGGGGCTAACCTTTTCCGCCCTGCCGTCCACAAACCATCAGAGCGCCCTCGCCCTCGAGCGCCTCGGCGGGATACTAGACAGCCACGAACCGCCGGCCTATTCCGTCGTTCTCGTCCGGACGAACGGCGACGTGATCGTTCATGGCTGCGGATTTCTCGACGACGGCCCGCGGTTCTTCATCAGCGGGCCGGATGCGGTCCCCGAATCCGTCGATTACGGGCATTTATTGACGCTTAACCGGCCCCACCCTAAATAAGGGCGAGGAAGCCACAGGAAGTCCCATGCCCGACGGTCAGATCGAAACGCCCCAGAATAACGTCACGATCAGCGATTCCGCGGTCCGACGCCTCAAGGAGCTTAGCGCCGAACCCGAGCACGCGGGCCTGTCGCTGCGCGTCGCGGTTGGCGGCGGCGGTTGTTCGGGCTTTCAGTACAGCTTCACCTTCGACGACCAGGTGAACGACGACGACCGCGTCATCGAAAAGGACGGCGTAAGCGTCCTCATCGACGAGATTTCGTGGGATTACCTCGCGGGCTCCGAGATCGGCTTCAAAGAAGAGCTGATCGGCGCCTATTTCTCGATCGAGAACCCCAACGCGGCTTCCACCTGCGGCTGCGGTACTTCCTTCGCCATCGGCTGATACGCCTTCCGGCTGTTTTCTTGAGCGGCCGTTCCGGCTACAAGAACCGGACGCTGATACAGATTCTCTGACTTCGACCGGAACCGCCCGTGACGAAAATCGCCACCTGGAACGTGAACTCGATCCGAGCGCGCCTGCCGCGGGTCCTCGAATGGCTCGACGAGTTCAAGCCCGACGTCGCGCTGCTGCAGGAGATCAAGGCGACGGACGAGACCTTCCCCGCCCTCGAAATAGAGGATCGCGGCTACAACGTCGAAATTCACGGCCAGAAGAACTTCAACGGCGTCGCCATCCTGTCGAAGAGTCCGATCGAAGACGTGATCCGCGGCCTGCCCGGCAACGAAGACGATGACCAGGCGCGATATATCGAAGGATTCACCGGCGGCTTGCGCGTCGCGTCGATCTACCTGCCGAACGGCAATCCGGCGCCCGGCGAGAAGTTCGACTACAAGCTGCGCTGGATGGACTGCCTGCACGATCACATGAAGAAGACGCTGGCGCTCGAGGAGGCGACCGTTTTCGGCGGCGATTACAACGTCATACCGGCGGAAGAGGACGTCTACGACCCGTCCGCCTGGGAAGACGACGCGCTCTTCCGGCTCGAAAGCCGCAACCGGTTCCGTCGCCTGCTCTATCTCGGCCTGACCGACGCCTACCGGGTGATCCACAGCGAACCGCACAAATACAGCTTCTGGGACTATCAGGGCGGCGCCTGGCAGAAGGACTTCGGCATCCGCATCGACCATCTGCTGCTGTCGCCGCAGGCCGTCGACCGGCTGAAGGACTGCGACATCGACCGCGGCCCGCGCGGCAAGGAAAAGGCGTCGGACCACACGCCGGTCTGGTGCGAGATCGAATAGCGATGTCTCCGCTGTTGAGGGAAATCTTGCGTTACGTCGCGATCGGGCTTGCCTTCGGGTTGATCTGGGCGGCGATGCAGTACGCCAACGGCCAGATCCGCGACATCGCGACCCTGATCGGGCCGGTCGTCGTATTCGGTCTCGCCGGCCTGTTGATGTGGGGGCTGCGCCGCGCGGTGATAGCGCTCAGGAACCGTTAGCGGGCGGCACCGCCCCCGGCTTTTCCTTGTCGCCGTCGAATCCCGATGAAATGACAGTCGTCGCGACAAGGTCCCCGGCGACGTTCACGACGGTCCGGCACATGTCGAGCAACCGGTCGACACCGATGATCAGCGCGATACCCGCAGACGGAATGCCGACCGATTCGAGGATGCTCGCAAGGATGACGATGCCGACGCCCGGCGTGCCGGGCGACCCGATCGCCGCGCCGACCGCCATCACGACGATCAGCACCATGCCCATCGTCCCGATCTCGATCCCGAACGCCTGCGCGAGGAACAGCGCCGCAACCGCCTGATAGAGCGCCGTGCCGCCCATGTTGATCGTCGTACCGAGCGGTATGACGAAACGCGAAACCGCTGGCGGTACGCCCAGCTTGGTTTCCGCAATCTGCAGCGACAGCGGCATGACGGCCGCGCTGCTCGACGTGGAGAACGCCAGTAGCAGCGCCTCGCGCGTATCCGCGAGGAAGCGAACCGGCGACCGGCGGCCAAGGAAGGCGACGATGACGAGATAGATCGCAAACAGGACGATCAGGCCTGCGATGACGGTTCCCATGTAAACCGCCATCCCGGCGATCGCCTTGAGACCGATCCGCGCGGAAATGTCCGCCATCAGCCCGAACACCGCGACCGGTGCGAAACGAAGCACCCATTTCACGATGACCATGCACACCGCCTGAAGCCCGCCGAGCAGGTCGAGCAACGGTTTCGCCTGATCGGAGGGGAGCGCCAGCAGCGCGACGCCGAGGATCGCCGCGCCGATGACGATATGCAGCATTTCGCCCTCGACGAGCGACGTCAGCAGGTTCGTCGGCACCAATGCAACGATCCGGTCGGGCATATCCGCTAGCGGCGGCGCGCCGGTCGGCGCGGGCGGCGCCGTCGCGGTGGCGGGAAGCGATGCGAGCTGCCCCGGATCGATGAAGCTGCCGGGCACGATCAGCAGCGCGCACGCGAGCCCCACGATTACCGCGATCACCGTCGTTACAAGGAAGAACAGCACGGTGCGGATGCCGATGGAGCCGACCACGTCCGGGTTCTCGCCCGCCGCGATACCGCGGATGACCGAGGCGAGAACGAGCGGGATGACCACGAACTTGATCGCGGCAAGAAACGCCTGCCCCGGCAGCGCCAGCCAGCTCGCCAGCAGCACGCTCGTGCGTTCGGAGAGATATCCCGACGTCGGCGCCATCAACAGGCCGACGGCAACGCCCAGCGCCATGCCGACCAGCACCTGCAGCCACAGGCGCTCGCGCAGAAGGGCCCTCGCCTCGCCCACGCGGGTGATCAGCGATCGTTCGATCGTGGAATGCGTTTCAGACATAAAAATCCCGGCAGGTCGACACTCGGTTCAACCTGCCGGGGATATTGAGGCTCGCCTTGACGTCGATCAACCCGACGTCCCGGACCGCGCGGATCAGATATCCGCGTAGACGTGCGTTTCCGCCTTCGCGCCGGGATGGACGACCGCGCCCTCGCGCGCGTTGCCGACCGTCTGCGCGTAGCGCCACAGCGCGCCGGACTGATAGTCGTGCTTCCGCGGCTTCCACTTCTTGAGACGCTTCGCGAGTTCGGTCTTGGACAGTTCGACGTCCAGCTTTCCCTTCTTCGCGTCGATCGAGATCATGTCGCCGTCCTTCAGCAGGCCGATGGGCCCTCCGACCGCCGCTTCCGGACCGACATGGCCGATGCAGAAACCGCGCGTGCCGCCGGAGAACCGCCCGTCGGTGATCAGCGCTACCTTGTCGCCGAGACCCCGGCCGTAGAGCGCGGCCGTCGTCGACAGCATTTCGCGCATGCCGGGGCCGCCCTTCGGGCCCTCGTAACGGATGATAATGACGTCGCCTTCCTTGATCCGCCCCTTCACGACCGCGTCGAACGCCTCCTCCTCGCAGTCGAAGCATCGCGCCGGGCCGCGGAAGGTCAGCTCCTTCATGCCAGCGACCTTCACGATTGCGCCTTCGGGGGCCAGCGTGCCCTTGAGGCCGACAACGCCGCCGGTCGGCGACAGCGCGTCCTTCACCCGGTAGAAGACCTTCTGCTTCTCGGGAAACTTCACCTTGGCGTGGTTCTGCTTGAGCGTCTTGCCGGTTACCGTGATGCAGTCGCCGTGAAGCAACCCGTTGTCGAGCAGCTCCTTGATGACGACCGGAACGCCGCCGGCGCGGTACATGTCGGTCGCGGTGTACTTGCCGCCCGGCATCAGGTCCGCCAGATACGGCGTCTTCTTGAAAATGCGCGCGACGTCGTCGAGCGTGAACTTGATGCCCGCCTCGTTGGCAATGGCCGGCAGATGCAGGCCGGCATTGGTCGAGCCGCCGGTTGCCGCAACGACGACCGCCGCGTTCTCGAGCGACTCGCGCGTCACGATATCGCGCGGCCGGATGTTCTTCGCGAGCAGGTCCATGACGGCGACGCCGGAGGCGCGCACCATCTCGTCGCGCGACTTGTAGGCAGCCGGCGCGCCCGACGACGTCGGCAGGGCGATTCCCATCGCCTCGGCTACGCACGCCATCGTGTTCGCCGTGTACTGACCGCCGCAGGAGCCCTCGCACGGGCACGCGACGCTTTCGAGTTCCTTCAGATCGGCGGCGCTCATGTTCCCGGCCGAATACTGGCCCACGCCTTCGAACACGTCGACGACGGTGACGTCGCGACCGTGGAACTTGCCAGGCAGGATGGTGCCGCCATAGACGAACACCGACGGCACGTTCAGGCGCACCATCGACATCATCATGCCGGGCAGCGACTTGTCGCAGCCGGCCAGCCCGACAAGCGCGTCGTAGCAGTGGCCGCGCATGGTCAGTTCGACCGAGTCCGCGATGATCTCGCGCGAGACCAGCGAGGACTTCATCCCCTCGTGCCCCATGGCGATACCGTCGGTCACGGTGATCGTCGTGAATTCGCGCGGCGTGCCGCCGGCCGCCTTGATGCCCTTCTTCGCCGCCTGCGCCTGACGCGACAGCGAGATGTTGCAGGGCGCCGCCTCGTTCCAGCAGGTCGCAACGCCCACGAGAGGCTGATTGATCTCTTTCTCCGTCAGCCCCATCGCATAGAGGTAGCTACGGTGCGGCGCACGCTCCGGGCCAACCGTGGTATGCCGGCTGGGCAGCTTGTTCTTGTTGAACTTGCACGTCTTCGTCTTCGAGCCGCGTTTCGCGACGCCGGATCCATCGGGCATGGATGCCTCCTTCGGGTATGCAGTTTCGCGGACAATAATGCGGCGGCGGGGCGATGCCTAGGGCCCGCGTCAGCGGGTCGCGTCAGTCGAGATAACCTGCCTCGCGGTAGGCCGCGAGCGCACCAGGATGAAGCGGTACGCCGCCGAATTCGAGCGCCGCCGGACCCTCGGCCCGCAACGGCTCGAACAGGTCCGCCAGCCCCGCGAAGAGCGGGTTGGCCTGTGCGAGGCGGTCGAAATTGGACAGGATCGCCGCGACGACGCGCCGGACGGTCTCTTCATCGGTGCGCGCATGGGCCGCAATAATGTTCACGACGGCGAGTTGGTCGGTATCCCGGTCGATGCCGCGGAAGAAGCCCGCCCGCATGGTCGACGGCCTGTAAAAATCGACGGCGGCAAAAATCCTTTGCAGATCGCCCTCGGCGTGGTCGAGGACCTTCACGTCCATCCGTTCGCTGATGTCGCGCATGACGGCGTTCGGGTAGGGGCATTGCCATTGCGCGTCGACCTCGCCGCTTTCCAGCGCTTTTCCGCCGTCCTCGAACGACAGGTATTCGGGGGAGATGTCATCGAACGGAATTCCGAGCGCACGGAAAATCGTGTGGATGTGCTGCACCATACCGCTGCCCTCGGGCCCGATCGCGACCTTGCGGCCGACGAGATCGCGCACCGTCGTCAGTTCGCTGTCGCGTTTGGCGATGAAGAACATCGCGCCCGAATTGGCCGGTGCGACGTTACGGATTTCGACCGGCTCGTCGAACGGCGGATCCGCGTTCTTCGCCCGGCCGATCCAGTTCGATGCCATAAAGCCGAACTCGATCAGTCCGGCATCGAGTCGCCGGCCGTTCTCGATGCTCGCCTGGACCGCGTCGAGAACCGTGGCGTCGATGCCAGCCCTGTCGCGCAATACACCGGCGAGCGCCTCGCCTTCGGTCCAGAACGTCCCGCCCTTTTCCGAAGTTCCGATCCGAATGGCGATTTTCCCGCTCATGATGCCTCTTCCTCCTCCGATTTTTCCTGGCGGCGTTCCGCCAACATGGCGTTGAGTTCCCCGCTCAGAACGAAGATAACCGCCAGCGCATAAAAGAACACCATCGTAGAAATCACGCCGCCGAGGCTGCCGTATATCTGCGTATAGCTCGCGAAATGCTCCAGATAAAACGAATAGACGCGCGTCGCGGCGATCACCATCACGCAGACGAGCGCGGCGCCCGGAATGACGCCGACCAGGCCCGGCGGGCTATTCGGTAGAAAGTGGTAGAGCGCCGCGCTCACGAGAAACAGGCTGACCCCGCCGACGCCGTATTGAAG
Source organism: Alphaproteobacteria bacterium (assembly GCA_038148075.1). GTDB lineage: Bacteria > Pseudomonadota > Alphaproteobacteria > MPNO01 > UBA830 > JAYQUR01. Next base: position 7,926 of record JAYQUR010000109.1, read on the forward strand.
GACGTTCGGAAACCGGTCGGACCGGAAATCGAACGGCAGTTCCACGTAGGGACTGGCATAGAGCCAGAGTACCGGTCCAACGACGAGGAAAACGACGGCGAGGATCATAAAGCCCGAAAACATCATGACGAGGGCTGTGCTCTGGAACCGACGACGCCAGTACCTGCGGGTTTCCTGAACCCTGTAGGCGCGGTTGAGCGCCGTTCTCAATCCCTCAAGGCCGGAGCCGCTAATCCAGAGAACGACGAGCACGGACAGAGTCAGCAAGTTCGCGTTCGCATGCCGGATGACTTGCAGGACCGGGTTCCACAGCGTCGCCGCGACATCCGCAGGCATCGCGTCGAACATCAAGCCAACGAGATCGCGCCCTTGATCCGCCTGTCCGAAAATGCCGAGCAGCGTGAAGACGAATACCAGAAACGGCAGGAAGCTCATCAGCGCGACGAAGGCGAGATAGCCCGAAAGGGCGAAGCCGTCGTCGTCGATGAAACGCAGAAGAAGCCGGTAGACGAATCCGAGCGGAGCGAGGACGCGTCGAAGCATACCCGCCCGGCCCATTGTCAAAGCGCGGACAGGCGTTCCAGCGCGTCGGACAGCTTTTCGCGGGACTGCTGATAATCGGCAAGCCGTTCGCGCTGCTCCTCGACGACTTCCGGCGGTGCCTTGGACACGAAATTGTCGTTCGCCAGCTTCTTCTCGATCTTGCCGATCTCGCCGTCGATCTTCGACTGCTCCTTCTGCAGGCGCTCGACTTCCTGCATGACGTCGATGAAGTCGCCGACTGGGAGCGCGGCCGTTGCCTCGTCGACCACGATCTGGATGGCCCCGCCCGGGACCGTGTCCGATGTACCGATCGACGCGAGGCGCGCGAGGCGGCGTATCAGCCCCTCATGCGTCGCGAGGCGGGCGAGCGTTTCGTCGAATGCCCCGGTGAGCGTCATCGGCAGCTCGGCCGACGGCGGCACGTTCATTTCGGAGCGCACCGCACGAACCTCGCTGACCATGCGGATCACCCAGTCCATCTCTTTCTCGGCCTCGGGCGCGCGGTATTCCGCACCCAGCACCGGCCACGGCCGGTCGATCAGGGCGCAATCGCGGCCGCCTTCGGGGGCGAGCTTGTCCCACAACTCCTCGGTCACGAAGGGCATCACCGGATGCAGGAAGTGCAGGATCCGGTCCAGCACCCACGACGTCGTCGCGCGCACTTCGGCCTGGGCCTCCGCCGAGCCGTCCTGCAGGATCGGCTTGGTGAATTCGAGATACCAGTCGCAGAACTGGTGCCACGTGAACCGATAGGCCGCCTGTGCGGCTTCGTTGAAACGATAACCTTCGAGGGCGTCTACGATCTCGGCGCCGGTGCGCGCCGCCTCGCCGACGACCCACTTGTTCACGGTCAGCGTGCAGGACGCCGGGTCGAAATCGGCGACGGGCGTGCAGCCGTTCATCTGCGTGAATCGCGCTGCGTTCCAGATCTTCGTCACGAAGTTCCGGTACCCCTCGATCCGGCCCGTCGACAGCTTGATGTCGCGGCCCTGCGCGGCGAGCGCCGTCAGGGTGAAGCGCAGCGCGTCAGCGCCGTAGGCGTCGATAAGCTCGAGCGGGTCCATGACGTTGCCCTTGCTCTTCGACATCTTCTGACCCTGTTCGTCGCGGACAAGGGCGTGGAT
>JAYQUR010000110.1:0-9565 GCA_038148075.1 Alphaproteobacteria bacterium
CCGCGCGCTTCAACCGGGCGTTCTCGGCCTCGAGGTCCTTCAGGCGACGGGCCTGGCCGAGCTTCAGTCCGCCGTATTCCTTGCGCCAGCGGTAGTAACTCTGCTCCGACACACCTATCCGCCGGCACACTTCTCCGACGGTTCGGCCTTGTGCCAGTAGCACATCGGCTTCCCTCAGATGGTTGATTATCTGTTCAACCGTAAAACGCTTCCTTGGCATCTCTGCTCCCTTCAAGATGGATCCAGATGCCAATTCTCTAACTCAGCTTATGGACCCGGTTAAGGGGGGCAGGTCAGCCCCGGACGGTGAGGATTTCGGCTTTTACTTCCGGTGTCGTCCCCGCCGTGCTGATCTGGCTGACGACCTCGTCGAAACGACCCTGAAGCAGCATCGCACGCCCCAGGGGCGCGATGATGAAGTTCTCCTGGGCGCCGTCGCGGCGGGCGCGCAGAAGCTCCTTTTCCGCCGATACGCCGTCTTCCATCTTGAGGTACGTGTTGGCGAGTTCGACCCGCGCGCTGAGGTCGCGACCGTCCGCCTGAAGCGCGTTCTTGAGGAGGATGACGGCGCCCGAATAATCCTTCTTGTCGATCAGCTCGAGCGCGCGTTGGTAGTAGTCCGCCCGCGCATCCTCCTGAACGGCCGCAGAGGCGGGGAGCGGCGCGGACAGGATCATGGCGCCGACAAAGGCGGCGGCAACGCGCTTTATGACCGGGTTGGCACTCATCGTCTCACAGGCGTTTTCGTCGAGCTTACGACAGCGATCTCACTATGAACTAATAATGGAACTTTTTGAATCAACACTGAAAATCAGCGATCTTCCCGCTTTCCCGTAAGCGCTTTCAGTTCCCTGAGGATCGGCATTTCGGAGAGATCTTGGTCGCTGAGACGGTCCCATTCGATCGTGGAGGGCGGCGGCGGCGGATCGGAAACGCGGATCGTCAGGATCGGCGTGGCGATCACGGTCAGAGGCAGATCGTTCGTTTCGATGGGAAAGCCGCCAACCACCTGCACGTCGTTTACCGTGGTCGCCACAGGTACTACATCGTGGCCGAGTTCCCGCAGAATCGCGAACTCGATGTCGCTGTATCCCTCTCCCTTGCCCGCGCGCCGGCCGCCGTCCGTGACGGCGACGCAGCCGGTGACGATCGCGTCGAGCTGCGGCATGTCGCGAAGCTCGACCGGTTCCGCCCACCTCGCGCATCGGGACATCTGCGAAGCGTCGCCGATGGCATCGAACGGGATTTTCGCCGGGTCGAGCTTCATGAAACCGCCCTTCAGCCGGGGCGTCGGGACATAGACGACGATCCCGCGCTTCAGCGCTTCCGCACGGACGTACTTTTGAGGCGAGTCCGGGTTGACCTTGATGCGTTTCGCGTCCCGCCATTCGGGCTCGTCGAACAGCCGAAGCGCCGCTTCCTTCGCGCCCTTGAAGTTCGGGATGCGGCCGTGCGGCGGAAACGGGAAACGCGCGAGCTTTTCCTCTTTCAGCCGGTCCCAGATCGCCTGCCGGGCGGCCTGCTTGCTGTCGAAATCGGCGGTCACACGGCCCCCGGCGGCGCAAAGTTCCGCCAGAAACCGGGCCGCATCGGCAGGTCGGTGAACGGGACGACCTTGTCGGCCGCGCGCCCGATGATTTCGGAGGCCTTTTCCCCGCGCTCCGACAGGTACTTCTCGACCGTCTTCACGGCCTCTTCCAGAACGCCGAAGCCATTGGTGAACGCGGCTGTCGAAATCTGCGCCGCGTGCGCGCCGGCGAGCAGCATCCGCAGCACGTCATTGCCGTCGCGGGCGCCGTTCATGCCGATCAGCGGCGCATCGGGTCCAAGCCTGGCGCGGGATTTCCCGAGCCAGTAACAGGTCATGGGCAGCGCCCATCCGCCGCCGGTGCCCAGATTGGTGCCGAGGAGCGGCGCCTGGGTGTCGAGTTCGGGGATCATGCCGAGGAAGCGTCCCATCAGGCAGGCCGCTTCGGCGCCGCCTGCGAGGGCTGCCTCGGCGAGCGCGGCGACGTTCTCGCTCTGCCCGGTGATCTTGGCCCAGACCGGGATGTCGACTGCGGCGCACACGGCCTTCACGTATGCGGTGACCCGGTCGCCCGCGCGTTCGGTCGAGACGACGCCCGCCGCTTCGTCGCCGTAGGGCGTACCGATATTGAATTCGAGCAGCCGAACGCCTGCGGCCTCGACCTTCTTCGCCATGTCGACGGCGGCGTCGAGGTCGGCGAGGATGATGCTGGCGGCCACGTACTGACCGCTTGCTGCGGCTTCGGCATCGAGCCGGGCGACGATGGCAAGCCAGTCGTCGAAATCCATCGTCTGGAGGCCAGACCGGCTGGCGAGGGTCGCGTCGCGCGGTGCGGTGAAGTCCCACGGCAGGCGGTTCCAGTTCCCGTCGAGGAGCGCATAGTCGGTCCGCTCGAGCTGGTCCTTGGCCGCCTGGACCTCGTTGAAGGACTTTGCGATCACGGCGCCGACGCCGGTCGCCATCGCAGAGCGAAGCCCGGCCTCCGTCAACACGTGCTCGCCGGAGCCGCAGATGACGGGATTGTTCAAAACGATGTTGCCGATTGTCGTCCTGGTCGCGTCGCTCACCTCGTTCCTCCCTGTTATGGCGTTGATGTAACACATATATCCCGCGCTTTGGCCGGAATATGCTAGGGTTCGGCATGCGCGTCCCGCTCATCCTTATGGCTGGTTTCCTGATCGCAGCGACCCCGTTTTCCGGCGCGTCCGCAGACATGGGCGCGGCCCGAAGTGCGGCCCTGTCCGGCGATCCGGCGCCGCTGACGCGGCTCGCCGAAGGCGGCGACGCGGCGGCTCAGCTCGCGCTCGCGGAACTGATGCTCGCGGGCCGCGGCATCGCAAAGGACGCGGCTGCTGCGGTGGCCTGGATGCGGAAGGCGGGAGAGCAGGGAAGCCTTCCCGCGCAGATGATGCTCGCGATGATCTACCGCGAAGGATCTGCCGTTGCCGAAGATGTGGCCGAGAGCGCCCGCTGGCTCGAAAAGGCGGCGGCACAGGGCGATGCGGAAGCGCAATTCGAGATCGGCACGCGCTATCTCAGCGGGATCGGCGTCGCGCAGAACGCGGCGACCGGGCTCGACTGGATGCGCAAATCCGCTGAACAGGGCGATCCACAGGCGCAGTTCCAGTTCGGCGCGGCGCTGGTGAACGGCGTCGGCGGCGAACAGCGGATAGAAGACGGTCTCGGCTGGGTCACGCGGGCCGCCGACCAGGGATACGTCGAGGCGCTGATGGCCCTCGGCTCGGTCACGCTGCAGGGGGTGTTCGGAAAGACCGATCCCGTTATCGCCTATAAATGGTTCCGTCTCGCCGCCAATCGCGGCGAGGAACAGGCTGCTCGCGTCTACAAGGCGCTCGAGGAACAGATGACACCCGAACAGGTCGCGGAAGCGAAGAAGCTGGTGGAGACATGGACGCCAAGGTAGAAACGATCCCCACCGGCGAAGAGATGGTCGCCCGCGCCCGCGAAATCGCTCCGATACTGGCGGAACGCGCGGCGGCGACCGACAAGAATCGCTCGATGCTGCCTGAAAACGACCGGCTGCTGCGCGAGGCGAGTTTTCTGAAAATTCTCCAGGCGAAGGGATACGGCGGCTACGAACTCGGCGTGCCCGTGCTTGTCGAGTGCGTGCTCGAACTTGCGCGCGGCTGTGCGTCGGACGCCTGGGTGACGGGCCTGTGCGCCAGCCAGAACCGTTTCGTCGGCTGCTATGCGCAGGAAGCGCAGGATGAGGTCTTTGCCGCAAACGGCGCGGACATGATGACCTGCCTCGTTACCGGGCCGACCACCACCGCCGGGAAGGCCGACGGGGGCTACCGGCTGACGGGCAGGTGGCCTTATGTCAGCGGCGTCGACCGGTGCAACTGGCTGCTGCTGTCCGCCTTCGATCCCGACGCCCCCCAGAAGGGCGCGCGTCATTCATTCACCTTTCTTGTGCCGCGCGAAGATCTCGCAGACGTCATCGACGACTGGCACGTGCTGGGTCTGCGCGGCACGGGCTCAAAGACCGTCGTGCTCGACGATCTTTTCGTACCTGCGCATCGCGCGCTGAATTTCTGGCGGCACGACGATGCGCCGCCGCCCGGCGCTTCGGTGAATTCCGGTTCCCTGTTCCAGGGCGTGCCGCGTATTCCGATTTTCGGAATGGTGGTTGCCGCGCCGGCGGTCGGGCTGGCGCTGGCCGCGACGGAGGCCTTCCGGGAGCGTCTCGAAAGCAGGAAGAGCGCGCTGATGACCAATGCCGCGACCGAGAACGCCCCCGCGCAGATCGCCCTCGGCAGCGCGATCGACCGTGCCGAGGTCGCCCGGACCCTGCTGCTGGATATCGCGCACGATTTTCAGAACCTTGCCGACGCCGGGCATGTTTTCACCTCGGCGGATAGGCTGCGCTACCGTCTGCGGGGTGCCGAGATACTCCGGATGAGCGCGGAGATCGTCCTCGACATGTTCATGGCGGGCGGGACGGGCGCGACGTTCGACCATAGCCCGTTGCAGCGATTGTTCCGCGACGCGATGGCGATCCGGAGCCATGTGGTTCTCGATCATGACAGCGCCTCGGAAAACCGGGGCCGATACGCCCTCGGAATCGACCCCAAGCCGCCCTATAATTAGGCAAACCAGCAATCCGGGAGGGAGCATGGCGCTTGCGGCGCACGAGACCGGCACCGTCAACGCCGGCGATGTCGAGTTGTTCTATCGTCGTTTCGGCACCGCCGGCGCGACGCCGATCCTCATCGTTCACGGCCTGAGCTACTTCTCCTACGACTGGATTGCCGTCGCGTCCGAACTCGCTTCTGCAGGGCGCGAGGTTGTCGCCATGGATATGCGGGGTTTCGGGGATTCGACGTGGAGCCCGAGCCAGGCCTATGGCATCGGCGATTTCGCGGGCGACTGCATCGCGGTCATGGACCATCTCGGCTGGGACAAGGTCAACCTGATGGGACATTCCATGGGGGGACGCAACAGCACCTGGTGTGCTGCCGAGAACCCCGATCGCATGTCGACGTTGATTCTCTGCGACTACTCGCCGGTAAATGCCAAGGCGGGTTCCGAGCGGGTGACCAGGACCGTCGCCGGGGTACCCGACGCCTTTCCGAGCGTTGACGACGCGCTGTCTTATTTCGGAAGGGACCCGGCGTCGCTGCCTGCGGACGATCCCTACCGAAGGCGGATGGAAGCCTATCTGAAGGCTGTCGATGGCGGGTTCGCGATCAAGCGCGATACCTTCCACCGCGAACGCTTCCGCAAGGTGCTCGCCGGCGAGGGCGGTGGCGGCGGCCCCGACATGTGGGCGAAGCTGGCCGAAGTGCAGTGCCCGACGCTGGTCGTGCGCGGCACCCGCTCCGACATGTTCGCCGAAGAGAACGTGAAAAAGGTCAAGGCGACCAATTCGAACGTCACGCTGGTTCAGGTCGACGCGAGCCACGACGTCGCGGGCGATGCGCCCGACGCGCTGATCGCCGAGGTGAACCGTTTTCTGGAGGACAAGCCATGAACGAGATGAGCAAACCGGAACCCGACCGCCCCGACCTCAAGCCGGTCGGCGTGCGCGGCATCGATCATCTGGCCTTCGTCACCGACGACATGCCGGCGACGATGGATTTCTATACCCGCGTTCTTCAGATGCAGCTCGTGCACGTGCGCCGCGTGCCGTTCGAGCGCGACCGCGGCCAGCCGCCCTACGAGAACCTGCGACACTATTTCTTCAACATGGGCAACGACTCCTTCCTCGCCTTCTTCGAATATCCGAAGGGGCTCGACCGGTCGGATCGCGACCGGCCGGGCGGCATGCAGCACGTTGCCTTCCACGTGCCCAAGGACCGGTTCGACGAGCTGTGCGAGCATGTGAAGTCCTGCGGCGTCGACCTGATCGGGCCGTGCCACCTCGGCGGGCGGTTCTGGTCGGCCTATTTCTACGATCCGAACGGCATCCGCCTCGAACTGGCGACCAGCATCGCAGACGCCAACCTGTCGGTGATCGAGTCCGGTTGCCAGACGGAAGCCGAGGCGCGCGCCGAGCTCGAGACCCTGTTCGACGACCCGGCCGAGGTCGAGAAGTGGCTGAGCGTCATGCCGCTCGTCGAGCACGAGATCGAGGCCGAGGTGCCGGCGGAGTGAGCGCGTGAGCGCGGTTTCCAGATCCGCGGATGCGGCCGAATCGCCGTTCGAGATCGAGCGCATCGGCCCGACCATCGGCGCGGAAATCCACGGTCTCGACCTCAACGCGCCGCTGGACGACGCGGTCTTCCGCGCGTTCGAGGCGGCGCTGATAGAGCACAAGATCGTCTATCTGCGCGACCAGCACCTCTCGACGGCGCGGCATGTCGAGATCGGCCGCATGTTCGGCGAGCTGGAGGTTCATCCCTTCCGGCCCGAGGGCGAGTTCCCCGAAATCATGGTGCTCGACAACCACAAGGACAATCCCGTCCTGTCGACCGACGTCTGGCATTCGGACACGACTTTCCGCGAGCGTCCGACGCGCTATTCGATTCTGCGGTCGCTTGTCGTCCCGACGGCCGGCGGCGACACGCTGTGGGCCGACATGACGGCGGCCTATGACGGGTTGAGCGACGCGATCCGGGCGCTGATCGACCCGCTCGAGGCGGTGCACGACTTCAGGAATTTCCGCGTGCTGTTCACCGACAGCGAAGAGGACCGCGCGAAGCTGCGCCGGATGGAGGAACTCTATCCCAACCCGACACACCCGGTTGTGCGTACGCATCCCGTCTCGCGCCGTAAGGCGATCTTCGTGAACCCGCAATTCACGCTGCATATCAAGGGGTTACGGGAGGACGAGAGCCGGGCGCTACTCGATCTCCTCTACGAGCAGGCCAAGGTGCCCGAATATCAGTTCCGGCTGCGCTGGAAGCCCGGCACCATCGCGTTCTGGGACAACCGTTCGACGCAGCATTACGCCGCGAACGACTACTACCCGGAACGACGGACGATGGAACGCGTCGCCGTGATCGGCGAAAAACCGGAGTAGGACTTACGCCTGCTGCGCCGCCGCGGCTCTCTCGACCGGCTTGTCGTCGATCGGGAAGTTCATCAGCGAGGCGACGAAGCCCATCACGATTGCGGCCCACCAGACGACGTTGTACGTCCCGAAGACGTCGAAGAAGTAGCCCGCGGCGTAAATGCCGATGAAGCTGCCCAGCTGGTGTGCGACGAAGGCGAAGCCGAACAGCATGCCCATGTGGCGCAGCCCGAAGACTTGGGCGACGATCGAACCGGTCAGCGGCACGGTGCCGAGCCACAGCAGCCCCATAACGCAGGAGAATGCGATGACGCTGGCCGAGGTGACCGGCAACAGAATGAATGCAACCATGACGACCGAGCGCAGGCTGTAGAGCCAGCACAGCAGGTATTTCTGCCGGTACTTGCCGCCGCCGGCGCCCCACATGAAGGTCCCCAGGATATTGAACGCGCCGATCAGCGACAGCGACATGGCGGCAATGGTGGCGTCGACCTTCAGGCTCGAGAGCATCGCCGGGAAATGGGTGCCGATGAACATCGTCTGAAGGCCGCACACGAAATAGCCGCTGACCAGCAGGATGTAGCCGCGATGGCCGAACGCTTCGCGGATCGCTTCGCCCGTGCGCTGGACGGGAATGGCCGGGCCGGAATGGGCGGCATTTTCCTTCGGACGCATCATCACGATCGCCAGCGGCACGATCAGCGCCGTCAGAACCGCCATCGCATAGAGCGAGATCACCCAGCCGTAGCCGTCGATCACGAACTGACCGAACGGAATCATCAGCACCTGGCCGGACGAGCCGCCGGCGCTGGCGATTCCGAGATAGAGATTGCGCTTTTCGGCCGATACCGCGCGGCTGATCGCCGACAGGATGATCGGGAACATCGCACCCGACATGGCGAAGCCGGTCAGCACGCCGATGGAGAGGTGCGCCATGAACGGCGTCGTCGACACCGTCATCAGCAGCAGGCCGGCCGTATAGAGGATACCCGCCGCCGCAATCACGCGTCCGGTGCCGTAACGGTCGGCGATGTTTCCGGCGATCGGCGTGCCGATGCCCCAGAACAGCGACTGCAGCGCCAGCGAGAAGGACAGGATCTTGAACTGGCCCGGCCCGAAGAGGTCGAGCGTCGCAGGTTCCAGCCACAGCCCGAACGTCATTCGCGCGCCGAGCGACAGGAAGACGATGGCCGTGCCGGCCACCAGGATCAGGAACGGCGTTCGCCAGTTCGAGCGGACCGCATCGGTCATGTCTGATCAAGCTCCCTGTACGGCCGCCCGCTCGACGGGCCGGTCGTTGATCGGATAGTGCAGAAGCGCGGCGACGAGGCCCAGCGCGACGCACACCCACCAGATCGTATCGTAGCTGCCGGTATCCACGAACAGTTTTCCGCCCAGCCAGATGCCGAAGAAGCTGCCGAGTTGATGCGAGAAGAAGACGATGCCGGTCAGCGTCGCCATGAAGCGCAGTCCGAAAATCTGCGCGACGAGCCCCGATGTCAGCGGCACCGTCGCGAGCCAGAGAAGCCCCATGACGCACGCGAAGACGTAGGTGGTGGCCGGCGTGATCGGCACCAGCATGAACGCGATAAGGGCCAGCGACCGCAGGACGTAGATCGTGCTGAGCAGGTACTTCATGCGCCAGCGCCCGCCGAGCGCCCCCCAGGTCAGCGTCCCGATGATGTTGAATAGACCGATCAGCGACAGCGCGGTGGCGCCGACCCAAGGGTCCTGGCCTGCCTCTGTCAGGAACTTGGGCAAGTGGGTGGCAAGGAACAGGATCTGGAAGCCGCAGACGAAATACCCCGTCGTCAGCAGAACGAAGCCGCGATGGCCGAGCGCTTCCCGCAGGGCCTCCCCGAGTTTCTGCTGCGGGACGCTCGAAGTCTGGGGCGCCTGCTTCGGATCGGCGAGCGCCGCAGATAGCGGCACGATGACCGCGACGATGCAGGCGAAGATCAGAACCATCGCGACCCAGCCGAATCCCTCGATGAAGTGCTGCCCGAGGGGAACCAGCGCGAGCTGGCCGGACGAGCCGGCAGCGCTGCCGATGCCGAGGAACAAGCTGCGGCGCTTGGCGTCGACCCGCTTGGTCACGGCTGCGAGGATGATCGGGAAACTCGTTGCGCTGAGCCCGAGCCCCAGCATCATGCCGGAGGTCAGGTTCATCTCCATCGGCGTCCTCACGCCAGCCATCAGCGCAAGCCCGCCGGCATAGAGCAGCCCGCCGACGGCCACCATCTTGGCTGTGCCGTAACGATCGGCGAGCGACGCGGTGATCGGCGTTGTCATGCCCCACAGAAACGCCTGCAACGCGATCGCGAAGGAGAAATCCGCCGTCGTCCAGCCGAGGGACGTCGTCATCGGGTCGAGCAGAAGCCCGAAGATGTTCCGCGCACCGAAACTGATAAACAATATGATGGTGCCGCACGCCAGAACGACGCCCGGCGTCCGCCAAGAAGACTGCATGACTAATCCCGTCCCTACCGAGGCCCGTAAACTAGCCGTTTGCGGCTTCTGCCGCCATCGGATAGGCATGCGGTCTGTGCGCTGGGGCCATC